>DASVCM010000367.1:0-4603 GCA_036381635.1 Lacipirellula sp. | reverse complement strand
GCACGTCATCAATGGCCAATTTGATGTCTTGCGCTGCGTCGCGAAGAACTTCCAAATTGTCTCCGTACACCTTAAGCGCCACTTGAGCCTGCACGTCCGAAAGCATGTGCGAGATCAGATGCTGCAACGGCTGCTCGGCGGACGTGACGATGCCAGGTATCTCCGCGAGCTGCTCGCGAATCTCCTCGAGAATCTCTTCTCGACCCTGCTCGGCATCGGGATCGAGCGTCACGATGATCTCCGACACGTTGACGCCCATCGCATGCTCGTCCAGCTCGGCCCGGCCCGTGCGGCGGCCAACAGCCGTAACGCCCTCGATCTGCAGCAGCCGCTCGTCTACCACTTGGCCAATGCGGTTGGAGGTTTCCAACGAGGTGCCCGGCGGCGTCAACACATTCACCTGCACAGCGCCCTCGTTAAACGGCGGCAGGAAGTCGCGGCCTAGTTGCACGACCGCCGCCAGACTAATCGCTACGGCAACCAGCACGCCGGCGAGAATCGGCCACGGGTGGCGCACGCTGAATTGAATCACCCCGCCGGCGACCCCTTTCAGCCAACGCAGCAGCAGGCTGTCCTGTTCACGGTGCATGATGCGTGCATTGGGGAGCAACCAATAGGAGAGCACCGGCGTCACCGTGAGCGACACGACGAGCGAAGCGATGATTGACACAATATACGCCACGCCCAGCGGCACGAAGAGCCGGCCTTCCATGCCGCTCAGGGCGAACAGCGGCACGAACACGAGCACCACCAGGATCGTGCTGAATACGATCGAGTTCCGCACCTCGCTGCTGGCCTCATAGACCACGCGCAGGGCCGACTTCGGCTGCGCCGCGCGTTGATTCTCTCGGAGCCGGCGAAAGATGTTCTCGACGTCGACGATCGCGTCGTCGACCAGCTCCCCAATCGCCACCGCCAGGCCGCCAAGCGTCATCGTGTTGATCGACATGCCGAACCACTTGAACACGAGTCCCGTGACGACGATCGACAGCGGAATCGCCGTGAGCGTAATGAATGTCGTGCGGAAGTTCGCAAGGAACACAAACAGCACGATCACCACCAGAATGCTGCCGTCGCGCAGGGCTTCGATCACGTTGTGGACGCTCAGGTCGATGAAGTCCTTCTGCCGATAGACGTGGGAGTTGATCTCAATGTCCTCGGGCAGCGTCCCTTCGAGATCGTCCAGGGCCGCGGTGATCCGATCGGTCAGCGCTCGCGTATCGGCGCCGGGCTGTTTTGAGATCACCAGCAGCACCGCGGGTTCGCCGTTGACGGCCGATTCGCCCCGCTTAATCTGGGCGCCTTTGACGACGCGCGCCACCTGCCCCAGCAGCACCGGCCGCTCGGGGTCCGGCTTCACGACGACCTTCTCGATGTCCTCGAGGCTATCAATGCGGCCGATCGATCGGGCCAGAAATTCGTAATTGCCGGCCTGAAGGTAGCCGCCGGTGGCGTTGGCGTTGGAGCGATCAAGGGCCTCCTCGACTTGCCCCAGCGTCACGTCGTACTTCACCAGCGACTCAGGATTCACGAGCACCTGGTACTGCAGCCGGCCGCCGCCCATGGTGACCACCTGGGCGACCCCGGGAATCGTGAGCAGCCGCTGCCGCACGACCCAGTCGGCGAGCGTCCGGACCTCAATGGGGCTCGTCTTGCCGCTCTCGCTGTACATGCCGGCGATCATGATCTGCCCCATGATCGACGACACCGGCGCCAGTTGCGGCCGCACTCCCTCGGGCATGCGATCGGCGACCAGCGCGATCTTCTCATTGACGATCTGCCGGGCCTGCATGATGTCGGCGTCCCAGCCGAACTCGACGTAAATCACCGAGAGGCCGACGGCCGACGAGCTGCGAACCGCCTCGACCCCGGCGGCGCCGTTGAGCGCCGTCTCCAGCGGGAAGGTGATCAGCGTCTCGACCTCTTCCGGAGCCAGGCCGTGGGCCTCGGTGATGATCGTCACCCGCGGACGATTGAGGTCGGGAAAGACGTCGATCGGCAGGTTGAACAGGGTGTAGCCGCCGTAGACGAGCGCGACGAGCGCCAAGGCGATCGTCACGAGGCGGTATTGCAGCGCGGTGCGGATGATTGCGTTGAGCATCAGGTCGAGGGTCGAGGGTCTAGGGTCGAGGGCCAGAAGCGGAGAGCATTGAGTGCATTACCTGCCTTGCTTGAGCAAGGAACCGCGGAGGCCGCTTAGCATGCGGGCCAGTCGTTCTGACGACTGGTAGAGCCGGTCGAAGTCCGCTTCAGCAAGAAAACCCTGTCGTTTCGCAATGACGGCTTGAGATACGATCTCCATCAATGATCCGTAGCCGATCTCAATAAACCGCCCAAAATCAATGTCCGACGAACGGCTGCTCCCCTCGGCAACGTTCGACGAAATCGAAATACCGGCCCGCCGCATCTGGCTGGTTAATCCGAACCGTTCATCTGCGGGAAACTCGCGAGTCATCGAATAGATAGCATCTGCAAACTCAACCGCCTTTTGCCACACCTCAAGCTTCTCGAATCGAAACATAGAGCTCTCCTTTTCAATAACGAATGGAACCACCCTTCCCTCTGGCCCTAGACCCTCGACTCTCGACCCTCGACTCCTCAATGGCTATGTCCGGCGTGTGGATCGATGCCGCCGCCTGCGCGATTCTTAAGATCAAGATGCATTTCAAACGCCCCGCGCGCCGCGATCTTGTCGCCGGCATGCAAGGCGCCGCCGTCTTCAATCACTACCGACCGCCGGTCGCGATGCGCCACGTGCACCGGCGTACGATGGAAGTGGCCCGGCTCCTCCTCCACAAAGACGTAGGTTTCCGCCCCGTCATCCACCACAGCGCTAGCCGGCACGACCAATCGGTTCTCCCACCGCTCCACCGGCACGCGCAATTCCACGCGCTGTCCCGGCTTGAACCGCCACTGAAGGAATCGATGGCCGCCCTCAGTGCGGTCCAGGACGATCTCGTTCGGGAGCAGTAGATAGAAGTGAAACGCCCGCGAGTCGCGATCGACCTGATCCGCCAGGTACAGAACCTTTAGTCCGCTGAGCGCCTCTTCGCGTCGATCGCGAACGAGCAAGTCGGCGCCGATGCTGAGCCCCTGAGCCGCGGCTTGCCTGATCCGCTCGGCGTCTTCTTCAAACGCCGTCCCTTCAATATAAAGCTGGCAGTGATCGGCGAGCACCGCCAGCGGCGCCCCGGCGTCGACCTGCTGGCCGCGCTGGACGGACAGCGTCTGAATGACAAACAGATGGTCGCCGCAGTTGTTCTCGTCGTCCTGCTCCGGCGCCCGCACCGTGAGCGATTGCAAAAGCTGGCGACTCTGTACGATGCCGTCCACGTCGGCCACGGAAAGTCCGTGCAAGAGCAGCCCCTGCCGCTGCGCCCGCAATCGGGCCTCCAGCTTCTGCCGCTGGTACTGCTGGTCGCGAATCCGGCTGCCGGCGACCACGCCCTCGGCGAGTCGTTCCAGCCGGGCAATCTCTCGGTTGACCACGTCAAGTTCTTCGGTCGTCTGCAGAAACTCGCCTTGCGCTGAGACAAGTTCTTCATGCGTCAGCCGAATGTCGAACAGCGGCGTGCCGGGGGCGACCGCCTCGCCTTGAATCACGTGGACCTGCGTAACTACGCCCCCCAGCGGCGCCGAGACGTGCACCTGCGTCCTGCCGGGACGCTCCACCACCATCCCTGGCAACGAAATCGTCCGCTCATAACTGCCGGTTGCGACCTTGAGCGCCTTGTATCCAATGTTCTTCAGCGCCTGCGGCGAAAGCTCTAAAACGGCGACGTTTTCATCGTCGTGCGCGTGCTCATGGTCATGGCCCGCGTGGTCGTCAGCAGCTTCGCCCGACTCGTCATGCGCCGCTTTTTCGCCGGCGTGCTCCGCGTGATCATGCCCCTCATGCTCCTCATGGTCGTGGCCCTCATGGTCGTGAGCGGCGTGATCGTGGCCTTCGTGGTCGAGTCCGTGCTCATGATCATGTTCCCCGGCGTCCTCAGGCTCATCATCGTGCGACTTAGCGGTCGACGCCGCGTTGTCGAGTTTGGCCGCTGAGTTTCTGGCTCTCGCCACCAATTCCGGCCCGAAGATCACGCACGCCAGCACCAGCGCCGCCATCGCCGCAGCCGCCATCCATTTCGAACCACGCCAACCTGAGATAGCCATCATCGCACCTGAAAATAAACCAAAAACGAACTGCACAACCGCATACAAAACGCGCGCAAAACGCTGCCATGAGAGTCGCAGCCGCAACGCAGAAGCCGCCGCACGCGTTCAGCGCGCAGTGCGAGCGTCAAACATTTAGACGCTGGTGCAGAATAAAGATCGCGGCGCCCAGATGCCGCTCGGCCCCGCTGCCATTCGTCGTTTGGCCGGCGCCGTCCACCGGCCGCGGAGCCAGCTCAACCACCGGCAGCGCCAGGCCGACGAGCGGCGAATCGACGCTCACGCGGTCGCCGCCGCCGACCAACGAACAGTCGGCCTCTTCGCAAGGGCCATGTTGCTGGTGGTCGCCGCCTTCCGATTCGGCGGGCATGCTTCCAACCTCAGGCGCCTCACAACCATGCTCGTGGCAGCATTCCACCGCCGGCGGCGCGTCGCCTGAGGGCGC
>DASVCM010000366.1:0-9071 GCA_036381635.1 Lacipirellula sp. | reverse complement strand
CGGCTGCACTCGCCGACGCGATCGCGCACAATGATGGCCTGAGCGGTATCGTCGATCTCCGCCTGCAGTCATCCGATGTGAGCGACTTATGCGCATCGCCGGTTTGCTTCTTTGTATATTGGCGGCAATGGGATCTTTCCGGGCCAACGCGGCGCATGAGAACGTATCGCGCGCAGGCAGCCCGCGGCAGGTCGAACCGGGCGACCGACTCGTCTTCGTCGGCACCTACACCGACGGAAGCTCCAAGGGCATCCACCTCTTCCGCTTGGTCGAAAACGCCGACGCCAAGATCGGCGTCACGCTCGAGCCCTTGGGCCTCGCCGCCGAGGCGCGCAACCCGTCGTTTCTTGAGATCGATCCGAAACGACGGCTACTCTTCGCCGTCAGCGAGGCGGCCGACGCCAACGGCCGGCCCGGCGGCGCGGTGAGCTCGTATGCAATCGGCAACGACGGCCGGCTCACGCTCATCAACCAGCAATCGACCTGTGGCGCCGGCCCCTGCCACCTGGCCCTCGACAAGACCGGCCGATTTCTCCTCGCCGCCAACTACGGCGGCGGCAGCGTCGTCGTCCTGCCGGTTGCCGAGGACGGCCGGCTGGGCGAGGCGACCGACTTCGTCCAGCACGAAGGGAGCAGCGTGAACCCGCAGCGGCAAGCCGGGCCCCACGCCCACTTCGTCGCGACCGATCCTACGAATCGCTTCGCTCTGGTCTGCGACCTCGGGCTCGACCAGGTGCTCGTCTACCGCTTCGACAGCCAACGCGGCAAGCTCACGCCCAACGACCCGCCAGCGGCGGACCTCAAACCCGGCGCCGGCCCGCGCCACCTTGCGTTTCATCCCAACGGCAAGTTCGTCTACGTGATTAACGAGCTCGACTCGACCGTCACCGTGTTCAACTTCAATGCGGATGATGGCTCGCTGCGTGAGCTCCACACCGCTCGAACGCTGCCGTCCGATTTCACCGGCGAGAACACAACCGCCGAGGTTGCAGTCCACCCTTCGGGAAGATTCCTCTACGGCTCGAACCGCGGCCACGACAGCATTGCCATGTTCGCGATCGACGAAAAGACCGGCGAGCTAACCTCGCTCGGCGCCGAATCTACGCAAGGCCAAACTCCGCGACACTTCGAGCTCGACCCGCAGGGCGAGCTGTTGATCGCCGCCAATCAAAACTCCGATACGCTGCTCGTCTACCGCATCGATCAGCAATCCGGGCATTTGCACTCCACCGGCAATTTGGTCGAATGCCCCACGCCCGTCTGCGTGAAGTTCCTGGAACCGGCAGCCGCTTCGAAATAGCAAATGCCCGCGGAGCGGCGCTGCCCAAAAAATCTTTGGGAGCGGTCTCTGACCTCGATTACTCTTTGCCAATCCACAACATGTTGTAGTGGAACGCGAAATCGGCGTCGGAGACGCCTCCCACAATCGAGTTTCTCGGCAGATCCCCGCGGAGCTCTCGAAATTCACCACCAATTGCACGGCATACCGAGCTGAGATGACCGGACAAGAAGCCTTTAAGCAGTGGCTCCTCAACTACGGCGTCGGCATCGTCACCGGCGTAGCCCCAACGGTTGCTCTTATCGCTCTTTGGCTGGTAACTCGTCGGCGCGATTGAGGTTTTTGAGCGAACTACCTCTTCCTTGCGCGCCCTTTCGGCGTCTGCGCCAACGTAATCCAAACCGGCGCATGATCGCTGGTCTTTTCCCATCCCCGCACCTCGCGATCCACTCCCGCCGCCGTCAGCATCCTCGCGGCATTCGCGTTGAGCAAGAAGTGATCGATGCGAATGCCCGCGTTGCGAGCATAAGCATTGCGAAAGTAATCCCAGAACGTGTAAATCGCCGTCTTGGGATACAACTGCCGAAGAGCGTCCATCCAGCCCTGTGCCAGGAGTTGTTGATACGCGGCGCGCGACTCGGGAAAGAACAGCGCGTCTTTAACCCACCGCTCCGGTTTGTAGGCGTCCAGCTCCGTCGGGATGACATTGTAGTCCCCGGCCAGAACGACCGGCTGATCGGCTTCGACCAGCCCCTTGGCATACTCGATGAGCCGCCCGAACCACTTCAGCTTGTAATCAAATTTCGGCCCCGGCGCCGGGTTGCCGTTGGGCAGATACAGGCAGCCAACTAAAAGGCCGTCGAGGGTCGTCTCGATGTACCGGCTATGAACGTCCTCGAGATCGCCGGGCAACCCGCGCCGCGTCTCTTCGGGCTGACGTCCGCGCGCCAGGATGGCCACGCCATTCCAACTTTTCTGGCCATGCCAAATCGCGCCGTAGCCGGCCTTCTCGATCGCGGCGACCGGAAACTTCTCCGGCGGCGCCTTGAGCTCCTGCAGGCAAACCACGTCGGGCGCCGATTGGTCCAGCCACCGCAGCAGCACCGGCAAGCGGCCGTTGACGCCGTTGACGTTGTAGGTGGCGATCTTCATTTCATAGTTGCTGAGCTGAATAGCGAACCGAGAGCGTTTAGAATGGCGTCAGGTTCGTGAACCAGCGCCGGCAGCCTCAGCGATAGCACTCGCGCGGACCCGGCTGGGGGGCGGCCCACCCGAACGTCGCCCACCAATTTCGCAATTGCTGGCGGCTCGGCTCGGTGATCTCGTCCGAAAATAAGAGCCGGATGAACTTGCCGTGCGCGTACCCGCTTATCTGGCCGCGGGCGATCTCATGCGCCGACGCCACCTCGCGAATACGGGCCATGAACGCCGGCGTAACGACGCTCCGAACGGCTTCCGGCGCCCCGTCGATGAGCCGCACGGTGAAGACCGGCTTCGGTTGCGCCGCGCGCCAGACGGCCCAAGCCACCGCCGCTCCGGCCGAAAGGATGGCAAGTTTCGTGATCACGTCTTCCGGCATCATGGACCCCGGAGCCAGGCGAGGAGATTCCGCATCGCGATATCGATTGCCCTTGTCACCCCGAGGTCCTCCGAGGGGTCCGGCCGGATTCCTCGCTACCAAATTCCGCCGATTGTCGACGAATCGCTCGAATCAATATAAGGAGAAGGCTTCGTGAGCACAAAAAAGGTTTGAAGCGCGCGTGCTCGCCAGCCCTATTCTGCATCACGGCAGTGGACGCTCAGGGTGATACTTCTCGTACCATTTTCGGGCGGCCAGATAGAATTGGCGAGCGTTGGCGTCGCCTTCCCAGCCGAACTCGTTATACAGTTGTCTTAGTTCCTCGGGGCCCATGCGGACGATCCACGCCACAACCAGGCGTGACAAGTCGCCGTAAGGCGTGGCCATATCTTCATACTTCCCGCCGTCAACCCGATCGACCTCCGCCAACATGGCGGTGAACACGTCACGTTCGATGAAGTTTGGTCCGCGATGCATGAGCGCCTCCTTAAATCAGCGGCATTTGCAATATCATCGCCATCTCTCCAGCCGGCAATCCTAGCACATAAGCCTGCCGGCGCGGCGCGCTGGCGGTCATACGTCGGCTCGTCGTATCCCTTCGGATCAAGTGGCTTTAAGGTAGGCGACTGAGCGTTACTCAGAGACGCTCGGTAGCCGCCCGGGAGTATGGAGCATCGCCCATTTCGACGATGCACGTCTTGGATGCAGGGGATTGCCAAGTTGCCTCCGATAGCGCGGAATGGAGTGAAAGGACTGGTCGATGCTTCCCAAGGACAGACACGACGGGGTCGTAGATCCCAAGCCGATTTACCTGATTGCGAGCGGGGACTTGCGCCTGTCTGCCAATCAGGCCTGCTGGAGCGCGCAGCGGACGATGGAGCAGAAGCTCGCTGCAGCGGTCGCCGACGCGGGGTACAAGCTCCATCGGGCCCACCCCTACCGCCCGGAAGTGCAGCACGGTTTTATCGCGTCGCAGCGCGAAGGGCTGGAGGTGTTCAAGCAGCTCGATCCGGCGGCGCCCATCATCGTCGCCGAGGCCGTTTGGCAGTACTCCCACCATGTGTTGCCGGGCTTAATGACCCATCAGGGTCCCATCCTGACCGTCGCCAATTGGTCCGGAGAGTTTCCAGGTCTGGTGGGCATGCTGAATCTCAATGGCAGCCTGACCAAAGCCGGCGTCGAGTACTCAACGCTTTGGAGCGAGGACTTTACCGACGACCTGTTTCGCGCAGGATTGCAGCAATGGCTCGCCACCGGGCGATGCGTCCACGCCCAAGATCACGTTCGGCCGTTTTCAGAGCTTGCTCCCGCGGACGAGATTCGCCAACTCGGCGCAAAGGTCGCTCGCCAGCTCCGAGCTGAGAAGGCCATCATGGGGGTCTTCGACGAGGGATGCATGGGCATGTTCAATGCCATCATTCCCGACAAGCTGCTCAATGCGTGCGGCGTGTTTAAAGAGCGGCTCAGCCAATCGGCCCTCTATTACGAGACAACGCAGGTCGCCGAGGCGGAGGCCCGCCAGGCGTATCAGTGGTATCGTGACCGCGGATTCACGTTTCACTTCGGCCCTAATGAGAGTCTACATCTCACCGAAGCTCAGGTGCTGGCGCAATGCCGGATGTACATCGCCGCCGTCCGCATCGCCGACGACTTTGGCTGCGATCTGATTGGCATCCAGTACCAGCAAGGACTCAAAGACCTGTTGCCCGCGTCGGATCTGGTCGAGGGTACGCTCAACAGCACGGACCGGCCTCCCGTCTTCAGCCGCGACGGCAAGCGAGAGCTATTCGCCCAGCGTCCCGTCCCCCATTTTAATGAGGTTGACGAATGCGCCGGCTTGGACGCGCTGTTGATCGATCGCATTCACCGCGCGCTGGGCCAACCTGTCGAGACCACGCTCCACGACCTCCGCTGGGGAGATTGGGACCGCTCCGGCACGACGAACGATTACGTTTGGGTGCTGGAAATCTCCGGCTCCGCCCCGGCCGAGCATCACATCGGCGGCTGGGCCGGCAGCGAGGGTTTCCGGCAGCCTCCCATGTACTTTCCGCTGGGCGGCTCGACGCTGCGCGGGATTGCCAGGCCGGGCGAAATCGTTTGGTCGCGCATCTACGTCCAGGACGATGCATTGTATCTCGACATCGGTCGCGCGAACGTCATCGAACTTCCTCGACGCGAAACCGAGCGACGCTGGGGCCTCACCACGCCGCAGTGGCCCATCATGCACGCGGTTACCTTCGGCGTGTCGCGCGACCAGATGATGGCCCGCCACAAAGCGAACCACGTGCAGGTTGCCTATGCGCAGGATGCGGCTAGCGCCGACCGCGCCCTGCTGGCTCGGGCTTGCATGGCTGAAAGCCTGGGAATCAAGGTTCACATTTGCGGGACTCGGAAGGACGGCCGATGGAGTGACAAGGATGTCGGCGTCCTTGGCAACTGACGGCTGATGCCTGCGGCTGCCCAGTGTAAAGGTCCGGCGGAGGCAACCGCCATCGGTAACCTCGCAGGCGCAATCAAACGGTGAGCTTTCCGGCACACCAGAGAGCAACGAGATTCAGAACAAAATCTGAATATCAAAGCCATCGGCTTTGCCGGTGGACAGCCGCGGCAAAGCAGCTTCTCGCGCGCAGTCCACTGGCGGAGCCGGTAGTAAGTACCCCGTAGGGGAGTCGAACCCCTGTCTGCGCCGTGAGAGGGCGCTGTCCTGGGCCACTAGACGAACGGGGCGTAGCGGCTTTTGCCGTGGAGGAACAGTGATTTTAGAGGGGCGGGCCGGGGACGGCTAGGGGCGGGGGGAGGGTTCAGGGTTCAGAGCTCAGGGTTCAGGGTTTAGAAAGAAGAGCGAGATGTCACAGCGATGTAAGATGGCTGCCCGCCAACTGTCTCCTGTCTCCTGTCTCCTGTCTCCCGTGTCCTGCCTCCTGAACCCTGCCCCCCCTACGACGTTATCCCCTTCGTCAGCGCCATAAACGCCGTCTCCAGATTGATCTCCTCTTCGGTCAGCCGCGTCAGCCGGTGGCCGTTCTCCACCAGCAGCTTGGACAGCTCGCTGTAGTCGTGCTCTCCGGGCGTGAGCGTCACGCGAAGCTGCGAGTCGTGCGACTCGATCTTCTCGACCATGCTCGATTGCTCCAGCAGCCGCGCCGCGGCATCGAGATCGCCGGCAATGCCGACCCGCAGCACCATCTGCTGCCGCACCCGCCGCATCACCTCCGACACCGTATCGTTGAATTCCAAGACGCCCTTTTCGATGATGCCGATCTTGTTACAGATGTCCGCCAGCTCCGGCAGAATGTGGCTGGAGACCATGATCGTCTTCCCCATGTTCCGCAGCTCTTTGAGCAGCCCGCGTATCTCGATCCGCGCCCGCGGGTCCAGGCCGCTCGCCGGCTCGTCCAAGAGCAGCACCTGCGGGTCGTGCAGGAGCACCCGCGCCAGGCCCAGGCGCTGGGTCATGCCGCGGCTCAGGCTGGTGACCAGCGCCTCGCGCTTATAGCCCAGGTCGACCAGTTCCAACACTTCATCGCAGATCTTCCGCCGTGCGGGCCCCTTGATCCGGTACGCCGCCGCAAAGAACTCCAGGTACTCGATCACCTTCATGTTGTCGTACACGCCGAAGAAATCGGGCATGTAGCCGATGATCCGCCGGATCTCTTTCGGCTTGGCGTAAATCGAGTACCCGCCGACGTACGCCTCGCCCCACGTGGGGTTGAGCAGCGTCGCCAGAATCCGCATCGTCGTCGTCTTGCCGGCGCCGTTGGGACCGATGAACCCGAACACGTCGCCGCGCTCGAGCTTCAAGTCGATCTTGTGAATGGCGAACAGCTCGCCGTACTTCTTCGTCAGGTCGCGGGTTTCGATCATGGGGAAGTGGGCAGTGGGCAGTAGGCAGTTGGCAGTTGGCAGTAGGCAGTAAAAGACGGATCAATCCATTTCTCAGTTCGGCGGCAGACTAGCTTGTGGAATGGCAGCTTCCAATCTTCCTTACTGCCTACTGCCCACTGCTAACTGCCTACTCTCATGCCGGCAGACTAGCTCTGCGGGAGGACAGCTCCTAAGTCTTCTTCACTGCCTACTGCCCACTGCCTACTGCCCACTCTCCTCCAGCGGAATCACAAACCGATAATACACCCACCGCCGGTCCTGGTCGCTCGCCAAGGGCTCTTCGCCGTCGGTCCATTGCGAACCGGTCGGCTTGGCCGCCCGGGCGAACAGAATCGCCTGCTTCCCGCGGATCAACCGGCTCATGTCGAGGAACGCCAGATAGCGGTTCGGCGTCCCAGAGTATCCGGTTCCGCCCAGCGCCTGGTGGAACATCATCGCGGTGGTCAGCCGATCGACGTCCATTGAATTCGCATCCAGCCGCGGCGACGCCGCGTCGACCGGCTGGCCGCCAATTTGATACCCGGCGTCAACATTCGTCAGCGCTGTTTCGACGGTCATCGGCCGCAGCGACTCGTCCACCGTCGCCACCGCCCCGTCCGCCAGGTCGGGCAGCTCGTACGCCCACTGGCCGTGCATCAGCAGGCAATCTTCCAGTTCAACGCCCGTGCGGTTGGTGATCTGCCCGGCGAGCAAGTCGTCATCCAGTTCCTCAAGCCGCGCGTTGATCGGCTCGATGAGCTCAGCCGACCACCGCCCCATGAGCGTCTTGGTCGACCACTCCTGTACCGGCAGCTCGACAATCGCATCCAGCCGCGGCGCGAAGTAATAGCCGCGATCGAACAGCCCCGTGTTCGCCCGGCGGCCCTGCATGCCGTCGAGCCCGTAGCCGGTGCCGCCGAGCCAACTGACCAGTCGCTGCGGCGTGTAGGGCTCGTCGATCGCCGGCGGCCCCTCCTCGCCGGGCATCTCAATATCGTCACCGCCGAATCGCGGCGACAGCGTCAGATCATATCGAGCCACCCGCGGGCTGAAGAAGTGGGTCCACACCGTCCCCCGCGCCAGCCCGGTGCTGAGATCAACGTCGACAATCTCCACCTGGTTCACGCGAAGCTGGTCCCCCTTCATGTAGTGCGCCGCCCAATACGCGGCCGCGGAGACCAAGAGCACGATCAGCGGAAACGTCAGCCACGTCAGCTCCATCCGCTTCAGCACGCGCTTGACGAAGAAGTAGTCGCCCGGGCCGATCAGCATGATGTACAGCACGACCAGCAGCGCCACCAGCGCGAACGGCGCCGTCCGCACGCCGACGAACGAACCGTCGAGCGCCCGCCGTACGCGATCGATCAAATCCTCCTGCTGCCCCGTCGCGGCGCCGTCATCGCTCGGCCATTGCAGGGCTTGCTGCAGGAAGTTCGTGCGGCCTTGCCACTCGGCGAGCTGCGGCGAATCGGGATCGACGCCGACAAACGTAATCTCGCCCAGCCCGCGCCGCGCCCGCACCACCAGCGGCAGGTCCGTCGGATCTTGCCCCGCGAACGCGAGGATTTCGCCCTCGACTTCTGAGAGCTGCGGCACTTCCATCTGAAACTGCCGCCCGGTGGTGATCGCCTGCTCGGCATTGGCGAACGCCTCGATCGGCTGCGACTCGCGCAGCGGCGCCATCGTCTCGTACTTGCCCGGCACAAGCGGCGCCAGCGGCCCGTCGGGACCAATCAGCTCCGGCGCCCCGGGGCCGCAAAAGATGACCAGTCGCCCGCCCAGTTCCACCCACTGCGCCAGGGCGTCGATCCGCTGCCGCCCCGCCGCCAGCGGCCGATACAGCTCCGGCTGGCTGCTCCCCAGCACCATGGTGTGAAGCGCCTCGTAGCCGTACCACTCCAGCGGCAAGTCGGCGGCGCTTTCAACTGTCACGACGCGCGTCGCCATGAGGTTCTCTTGCGCGTCGCCGCCGCTGGCAAGTCCGCTCAGCCCGCGATCCATGCCGAACGTCGCGACAATCCGATTCGTCGCCGGCAAGCCATAGCGAACGATCTCGCCGCCCGGTTCCGGGCCGGGGAAAAAGTCTCGCTTCGCCCGTTCCTTGCCGCGCTCGTCGACGACGCGCACTCGAATCGCCGCCCCGTCCTGCCCGGGACGCACAAAGAGCCGCGTCGACGTCCGCTCGGCCGGCACGATGGCCACCGCCCGCTCCGGCGGCGTGACCACCGAGTTGGTCACCCCTTCAGGATCGCGGGCAATGATCTCCACCAACCCGGTGAACGGCTCGGCGCCGCCCTCAACAACCACCTCCGCCTGCGTCCAGCACCCCAGCTTGTATGCGCCGCTAAA
>DASVCM010000365.1:0-4879 GCA_036381635.1 Lacipirellula sp. | reverse complement strand
GGCGCGCTGAGCGGCGGCAATGCCGGCGAGAACCCGGTCGACGCCCGAGCGCCGCGTGATCTGGCGAAACACCTCCTCGCGGAGCGTGTCGAGGCTGATGTTGAGGCGATGAAGGCCCGCGGATTTCAATGCGTCCGCGTGTTCGTCCAGCAGCATGCCGTTCGTCGTGAGTGCGATATCGCGGATGCCCTCGATGCCCGCGAGCTTGGTGACGAGGCGTGGCAAATCGGCGCGCACCAGGGGCTCGCCGCCGGTAAGCCGCAGCTTGTTCACGCCCAGCGGCACGAGTGCTCGCACAAAGCGCTCGATTTCCTCGAATGTCAACAGCTCCTCGCGCGGCCGAAAGACCACGCCTTCGGCCGGCATGCAGTAAAAGCAGCGAATGTTGCAGCGATCGGTGACGCTGATCCGCAAGCTATTGTGCCGGCGACCGAAACTGTCGACTAGCGACAGTTCAGCGGCCTTCTGATTGCAAGTGTCAAGCTGCATTTCAACTCTGGTCGGCTTTCGAATGCTGAGCAGTTCCAGGATGGACCCACTCGACCGTGCCGTCGGTCCAGTGCTCCTGTTTCCAGATTGGCGCCGTCTCCTTCAGTGAATCGATTAACCAGCGGCCCGCCGCGAAGGCGGCGTCCCGGTGCGGGCTGCTTACCACGACCGCCACGCTCGCTCCGGCGAGCGGAACGCGTCCGAGCCGATGCACGATCGCACACTCAACCAGCGACCACCGTCGACGCGCCTCGGCCTCCAACTTCTCCAACTCGCGGACGGCCATTTCCTCGTAGGCCTCGTAACGCAGCGCGGTCGTTTCGCGATCCGCGGTGAAGCGCCGCGTTGTTCCCAGAAACAACAGAACGGCGCCCGCCTCGGGCTGTTGTGCTCGCGCGAGCAGTTGTGGTACGTCAATCGGCTCGTAGGTAAGTTGAACCATGCGGAATTGTGCGGCTAGCTGCGAAGCTTCATCCGCCGCTGACAGGCGGAATCAGCGCGATCTCGTCTCCCGCGCGAATCACGGTCGCCTGGTCGGCATATTCCGAATTGACAGCAATCAGCGAACGATCGGCGATCGGCTTCAACTGCGGCGACTTCGCCGCCAGCGACGCACGGAGCTGAGCTACGTCGGCCCCGTCCGGCAATTCGACGGCAAGCTCCGTCTCGCCGGCCAGCTCGCGAGCCGCGGCAAATAGCTTCACGGCGACTTTCATCTTACTACCAGATCCTCGCTCGGACTATTGAGGAGCTGCTTTAGCTCGGGCATCAGGCCATACGACAGGGCCAACAGCTTGATGGGATGGATCGTCGGGATCGCGGCGCCCTGCTCCATCTGAATCCGGCAGGTGCTACATTCTGTGACGCCCGCCTGGAAGCCTGCCGTACGGAGCTCGGTGATCAACGGCAAACCAATCCGGAGGCTCATGCGGTAGTTCTTATGCTGAAAGCCGAACAGACCTGCGGCGCCGCTACAGCCTTTCTCGATCTGCCGCATCCGCAAGCCTGGAATGAGGCCAAGCAAATTCACGCTGGGCGCACCGACTTCAAGCGCCTTCAGATGGCAAGGAGCGTGATAGCCGACCGTCATGTCGAGCGGCTTGAAATCGAGCTGCAACCGTCCCTTCTGGTGCCATCGCCAGAGGTAATGGCAGGCCTCCATGGTGTGCTCGGAGACTAGCAATGCGTCCGAATCGTCTCCAAGAAGGTGAAGGTACTCCCGCGTCAGAGAGAGAATCGCCGACGGCTCAGTCGAAATGATCGTATAGCCCTGGCGGACGGCCTCGGCTAGCAGTGCCACGTTGCGTTCTGCAATGCGCCGCGCCGGGCCGAGCACGCCCTGCGAAACCATGGGCATTCCGGCTTCAAGCTGTCGCTCGGGGATGTACACCGCGATGCCATTGTGCTCCAGCACGGAGACCAGGGCCTGCGCCAACTGCGTATCACAATAGTTGGCAAACGTATCGACGAAGATGAGCGCTTTCTCACCGGCGCCGCGATGCGGCCGGCCCAATCGACGCTGGGTCGCCGAATGCAGAAAGGACCGCTTGGCAAACCGCGGCAACTTTCGGCCTTGGGCAATGCCGAGCGTCCGCTCCAGCAGCCAGCGGGCAGTTCGATTTGCGATCGCCCAATTCGCCAGTCGCGGCGTTTTTGAAGCGTAGCTGCACAATTTGTCAATTCGGGCGAAAAACCAGTCGTGTATCTTCAACCCATTCGTGGCGACATAGGCGCCCTTCGCCTCGGCCATGAGCTTGGGGACGTCGACGTTAGCGGGGCACTCCAATCGGCACATGTGGCAATGGACGCACAAGTCGCACACTTCCTTGAAGGCGTCTTCTGCAACTGCCGTCGAAGGGAGCGTACCCGTGAGTATTGCCCGCGCGAGATTGGCCTTCGACCGCGGCGACGCCTCTTCGCGAGGCTGCGGCCGGAAGGTGGGGCACATTCGCGCCGGCAGACTTTGCGTGCGACAGGCGCCGCAGCCGTTGCACATGCGGGCGGCGTAGGCCATTTCCTCGGAATTCCAATCAAGCTGCAGCGGAATGAGCTGCGCGGGCGTGAGCGACCTCAAACGCATGTCCGGTACGGCCTGACCGTTGGTTTCGCTTGGCGCAGGCTTCGGAAAGGTGATGCGGCGAAGCGGCGTCTCCGTGGCCACCGATTCGGCGGGCACCTTCTTGCCCGGGTTAAGTATGCCGAGCGGATCAAACAGTTGCTTCACCTCGCCGAAGGCCTGGGTCAGCGCGCCGTGCTGACCGCCGGCGAACGGCGTGCGGCTGTAACCCTCGGCATGTTCTCCGCTAATCGTGCCGGCCACTTCCCAAACGTGCCCGTAAAGCTCCGCGGCGAGGTCGCGCAGCTTCGAGAGATCGTCTGGTTTCGCCAGATCGATAAAGGGTCGTATGTGGAGCTCGCCATGCCCGGCGTGGCCGAAGATCGATGCGGTGATTTGCAGACGCCGAAGTGTTTCGAGAGCTCGATGCAAGAACTCCGGCAACGCCGTGGGGTGAACCGCGATATCTTCGACGTAGGGAACCGGCCGGGATGAACCGCGCAGTCGATAGAGCGTCGGCACATACCGGCGCGCCAAGTGCCAAAGGAGCTGTTGATCGTAGGGATCAAGCGCCGTGTGCATGCCGGAGGCAAGCTTTTGCTCGTTGATCAGCACTTGCTCGAACTCGCGGAACAATTGCCGCACTTCCTCTTGGGAAGAGCCCTCGCACTCAACCAGCAGCACCGCCTCGGCTTCTGAAGGAATGAGAAACTCGTAGCGCGGATCGGTCTCGCGGGCGAGGCTGAGGTGGCGGCGATCCATTAAATCGCACGCCCGGATGCGGCGCGCCGATAGTTCGGCGGCAGCATGGGCGGCCGCCTCGAGCGAAGTGAAAAACAGCAGCATGCTGCCCAGGTGCTTCGGTAGCGGCACAGTCGCTAGCGTCGCCTCGGTAACGATGGCAAGCGTGCCTTCGCTGCCAGTCAGAAAACGGGCGAGATCAATCTGTTCGGTTGCGTCTGTCGCATGGAGATCGTGCAATCGGTATCCACTGCGGTCGACGAGGGCGCGCGTTCGCCGCCGCTCGATCGACCCGCGGCGCCGCTCCGCGATTTCGGCAATCCCTGCCGCCAGGTAGCCCCCAGGGTTCTCCTGGTAGATAGCCGTACCATCCGGTGCGTGGCGTGCGAGGCGCGTCACCTGACCGTCGGCGAGCACGACTTCAAGTTCACGAACGTGCCGATGCGTCGAGCCGTATGCAGGCCAGCGGCTGCCCGAGGCGTCGATGGCAATGACGCTGCCCAGGGTCGTGACCTCCGTACCTGCGGGATCGGGCCCAAACGAGCGGCCCTCCTTGGCCAGGCGATCGTTGAGCTGGCTAAGGACTACGCCGGGCTGCAGCGTGACCGTATCGTGGTCAACCGCGATAATTCGCCGCAGGTATTTCGAAAAGTCGAGGATCAACCCGCGGCCGAGCGAATCTCCGGCAAGCCCGGTCCCGGCGCCGCGCGGGTAGATGGCCATCCCGCGCTCCGCCGCATAGCGAACGACCGCGACCACATCATCGACCGTCCGCGGCCGCACGATGCCCAGCGGCGGAATCTCGAAGATGCTGGCATCGCTCGCGTACATTTGCACGAACAAGTCGTCGCAGTGGACGTCGCCCCTGATGAGTCCGCGCAGGTCTTCTTCAATGCGAAGCTGTTCGGCGTCCATCGATGAAGAATTGCGGCTCGGGGCTTAAAGGAAGGCTTGCGGCGGGACTGCCGAATAAGGCTAGCCGGCCGCATCAGTTGATCGGTGCGGAGTTGCACTCACGCGTGCGGCTTGTTGACGGTATTTTTCATGCGTTTCGAGATTGAACTGGCCATGCGTCTCCATTTCGGCCACGCCGCGATACTGGGCGCCGCAGCGGTAACACATCAGCGCGTTGCCGACGAACGTGAACAGGAGCAGGTCTGCCAGCGCGGTGGTGAAGAGGATGCCGAACGTCCACATCAAACTGGCGTTGTACCAGGCGATCGAACTGCCAATGATGCCAACCATCACAAGCAGCACGCCCAGCCGCTGCGGAAAGTCCTTGCGAACGAACAAGTCGTGGCTCGGGCAGACGAGGCAGCGGCGCACACGGCGATCTTCAACCGCGCCGGGCGGAAGATTGATCTGCTGCTGACAGTGAGGGCACCTAAGTGAAGCGGTCGATTCGTCGAAATCCTGACGAACCGCGGCGTGGCAAGTCTGGCAAGCGTACGTGACGTGCATCGAAGGGGGGCGTGTGTTCAGTTTTCCGGCAAAGCTCCATTATACCGGGTAAATCGACTCGGCAGACAGTAGCAAGGACATCGTTTCGCCCACAAACGTCCCAATCACCGCTACGTAGAGAATGCCGGTTGC
>DASVCM010000364.1:0-2509 GCA_036381635.1 Lacipirellula sp. | reverse complement strand
CGCGCGCTGATCAGCGTCAGCGATAAGAGCGGACTCCTCGACTTCGCCCACGAGCTGGCGGCGCTGGGCGTCGAAATCTTCAGCACCGGCGGCACGCGACGCCATCTCGAGGAGTCGGGCCTGCCGGTGCGCGACGTGGCCGATTACACCGGCTTTCCCGAGATGATGGACGGCCGCGTGAAGACGCTCCACCCCAAGGTCCACGGCGGCATCCTCTGCCGGCACGACAATCCCGACGACATGGCGTCACTGGCGCTGCACGGGATTCTCACGTTCGAGCTGGTAGTCGTTAACCTCTACCCGTTCGAGAAGACCGTCGCGAAGCCGGGCGTCGCGGTTGAGGAGGCGATCGAGCAGATCGACATCGGCGGGCCGTCAATGGTCCGCTCGGCGGCGAAGAATAACGAGTTTGTCACGATCGCTACGGATACTTCGCAGTATGGCGCAATCCTCGAACAACTTCGCGCCCACGGCGCCACGACGCCGGCGCTGCGTCGCGAGCTCGCGGGCGCGGCGTTCGCGCGCACGGCGGCATACGATTCGGCGATCGCGAGCTACTTCGCAAGTCTAAAAAGCACCAGCGCCGAATCCCCCGCTAGCCCCGACCTAGCTAGGTCGGGGCTGCCTCTGAAAGCCGTTCTAGAACTCTCGCAGCGCACCGCGCTGCGTTACGGCGAGAACCCGCATCAAACCGCGGCGCTGTACGCACTGCCGAACGCGGGCCCGCACGCGCTGGTCAACGCCGAAAAGCTCCACGGCAAAGAGCTCTCCTACAACAACCTGCTCGATCTCGATGCGGCGCTGGCCATCGCACGTTCGCTCCCGCAACCGGCCGTCGCGGTGCTGAAGCACAACAACCCCTGCGGAGCGGCGACCGCCGCCACGCTCGGCGAAGCGGTGAGCAAAGCGTGGGACGGCGATCCGCTCAGCGCTTTTGGTTCCGTGCTCGGCGTGAATGTGCCGGTGGACGCGGCGATGGCGAACTTTCTCGCCGAGCCCGGCAAGTTCGTCGAAGCGATCGTAGCGCCCGACTTCACCGCCGACGCCCTGCGCATCCTCACCACCAAGCCCAAGTGGAAAGAAAACGTCCGGCTGCTTCGCGTCGGCTCGATGGAGCGCGGCCACGGCGCGCCCGAGTGGCGGCAGATCGACGGCGGCATGCTCTGCCAGACGGCCGACGACCTGCCGGATGAGCTGAACGAGTGGAAGGTCGTCACCGAGACGCAGCCCAGCGAGGCGTTACGCCGCGATCTGGAGTTCGCCTGGGCGGCCTGCCGGCACGTAAAGAGCAACGCCATCGTCCTGGCCCGCGACGGGGCGCTCGTGGGCGTCGGCGCCGGGCAAATGAGCCGCGTCGATTCGGTCGAGATCGCGCTCAAGAAAGCCGGCGATCGAGCCCAGGGGAGCGTCCTGGCCTCGGACGCCTTCTTTCCGTTCGACGATTCGATCGGCCCCGCGGCGGCGGCCGGCGTCGCCGCGATCATCCAGCCCGGCGGCTCCCGGCGAGACGACGAGGTGATCCTGGCCTGCAATCGCCACGGCCTGCCGATGATCTTCACCGGCCGCCGGCACTTCCGGCATTGATTGAGTGGCATGCTTTCGTTGCAGCCCCGGCCTCTGGCCGGGGGTCGGCGTCGATCGCGGTAAATCGTTGCCCCAACGCAACGCGACCCCCGGGCAAAGCCCGGGGCTGCATTAGCGATGTGGCGCATCGCTTTGCTTTTTCGGTAACTTTCGGCGATAATTTATTCGCCGCGGCTAGCCGCCTCTTGCCGGGCCGGCCTCGTCTCGTCCGCCGGTTCGAATGAGGCTTCTCGTCTTACGGCCAGGTGCGACCCACGCCAGGGGCCGCGTGCAGGGGAACAGTAGTCTCTAGAGGAGAGTCGTCATGACCACATCGCGTCGCCGCGGTTTCACGCTGGTCGAGTTGCTCATCGTCATCGCGATCATCGGCATGTTGATGGGCCTGCTGCTGCCGGCCATCCAGTCGGCCCGAGCCCGCGCGCGGACCACGACCTGCAGCAACAACATGCGCAACGTGGCGCTGGCGATCTTCGACAAGACCGTTTCGGGCGGTGACGGCGCGTATCCGGCGTGGGCGGAACAGATCACGGTTCAGTCGGGCGGTAATCAGCAGATGGCCGTGGCGTGGCCTGTAAAGTTATTGCCTCGCCTGGAAAACCAAACGCTGTATGAGCAAATCGTAACCTACAATGGCGGCGCCGGTTTCGATTACGCTAAGCCGCCGGCGATTGCTGTCTTCAATTGCCCGGCCGATGCGAGCACGAACCCCGATCTCGGCACATTGAGCTACGTCATCAATGCCGGCTTTCCCGATCCACTTACACACCCACTCGGGGCAAATGAAGTCAGCGACGTTAAGACCAACGGCGTCGCACACGACCAACGGAAGGATGTGCCCCCGCTTAGCAATAGTGATCGACGTGGCCCTGAAGTCAGATCGAAAGATATACCCGATGGTGCCAGCACGACGCTCCTACTGAGCGAG
>DASVCM010000363.1:0-3902 GCA_036381635.1 Lacipirellula sp. | reverse complement strand
CCGCCGAAATGGAGCACTTCTCGGAGTGCATCTTGAACAACAAGGAGCCGCGCACGCCCGGCGAAGAAGGCCTGGCCGACATGCGCGTGATGGCGGCGATCGAAGAATCCGCCGCCTCAGGCAAGGCGGTAAAACTGGCAGTGTAGCCCTCTCGCTCCGCGAGAGAATCGCTGCTCGCGGAGCGAGCAGCCCACACTGCAGACGCCAACGGCGCTCAATGCAGATTGAGCCGGCTCCGCAGAATTTCCAGATGATGCGCCGCATGTCCCGCCATCACGCAGGCGATGGCACGCACCGTCGCCGGGTGATCGCTCACGGCGCCGCCGCGCGTCCACGCCTCTTCGCTTAGATGATTCAGAAGATCAAGGTTCGCCCGCCGCACGTGGGCGAATTCCTCGACCAACTCCGCCAGCGGCCAGCGGTTGAAGTCGGCCGCCCCCATGAAGCCGTTCTCGTCGAACCCCGGCAATGGAGAGTCGCCCAGCCGCGCCATCCAAAGTATCCGGTAGCCCATCACCCGGTCGGCGTCGGTAATGTGGCCAACGACCTGCTTGAGCGTCCATGTATAAGGCGGATGCACGGCCACCGCCGCCGACGCGGGGATTCCGCTCAGCAGCTCCAGGGACTCCGCAAGCTGGGCCGCGAGCACTTCCCGCAGGTCGCCCTTCGGAACAAGGGCTAGGTACATTCCAAACCCTGGCGCATACTCAGTCGCATCAGGTCGTGTCGTGAAGGCATTCATGGCCGTATCTTACTCACTGCCGGAAGTTTGGGCATCGGCCGCCCTTGTCACCCCGAGGTCCGCCGAGGGGTCCGGCCGAATTCCTCGGCAGACCTCGGAATGACTTGATTCAATTCCCGATGTCACCAGAACAACTTACCGCCGCGGCAATCACGGTCGTTCAGCTCGACCAGTACCTGCAAGAGCTGAAGACCCAGGCGCTGGCCATCTACAAACCGGAGGTCGTGTCCGCTCGCGGCTACATCACGCCGAGCCAGGAGACGCTGATCCGCCAGTTGCAGCTTTCCTATTGGAAGACTCGGCTGGCGCTGTTGGAACTTGTCAACGACCTCCGCGCCGAGGCCGACAGGCTTGAGCACGCCACCCCACAGCAGTTCCTCATCGGCCTGGCCGCCGCGTCGCTGCTGGTGGATGCGGCCCGCTGGCTCCGCACGTCGTTCCATCGCGTTGCGGTCGTTCGCCGTAAGCTCGATGAACCGGACCCCGTCTACAACATTCCGCCGCGGATGTACGACTGCGTCCAGCGGTCGCTGGTCAGCATCAACAACGCCTGGCATTTGTGGCAGGCCGCCCGCTATTACGATAGGCATCGCATGCAACTGGCCGAGGCCGCAGTCGCTGCAGGTTTCGAGCCGCTGGTCGAGATCATCGATCGCCTCCGCGAGCGACTGCGCCCTTCGCCCTGGCTCTGGCTGCGAACCCGCGTGCGCGTTCGCGGCCGTCGCGCCACGCGCCGCATCTGCCGCGACATTCTGGGCCGCGCCGTCTATTCGCTGCAACAAGCCGTCTCCGAGCGGATGGCGGAGCTTTCGGTCAGCCCCGGCCACCAGCCAGGTTTGCCGCCGATCATTCGCGAGCAGGTGCTCTCCCTGCTGCGCCCCGGCGACGTGCTGGTCGTTCGCAAGGAGTACGCCGCCACGAACTACTTCCTCCCCGGCTACTGGCCCCACGCCGCCCTAGTCCTCGGCACTCCAACGCAAGTACAACACTTACCCCAGGCGAGCACCCGCTTCAGCGATGCTGAGCATCAAAGCACAGCGTCCACCCTGTCCGCCGACCTGCAAAACTCCCCGCTCCTCGTCCTCGAATCCATGAAGGACGGCGTCCGCATCCGCTCGATCGACTCGCCGCTGGCCTCCGATTCGGTGGTGGTCCTCCGGCCCAAACTCGACGCCCAGCAAATCGAGCAGGCCCTCGCCCAAGCCCTGCTCCACGAAGGCAAGCCCTACGACTTCGATTTCGACTTCACCTGCTCCCACCGCATGGTCTGCACCGAGGTCGTGTACCGCGCCTACGACGGCGTGGCGAGCGTGAGCTTCAACCTGAACCGCCACGTCGGCCGCTACGCCCTGGCCGCCGGCGACCTGCTGCGCATGGGCCTCGCGGGCCAGCACTTCGAAGTCGCCGCCGTCTATTGCCCCGCTCACGGCGCGAAGCTGCTGGTCGAACACGATGCGTGTGAACTGATACGTCAAAAAGAAGGTCAAGCGGCGCCATGAAAGCCCCCGGCTCTGCCGGGGGACGCACGCAAGAAATCTGACGGCCCTATGTGCTGTCCCCCGGCGGAGCCGGGGGCTTTGATTGGCGTTCTGCGTCGGATTCAGGGCGCGCCGCCCCGGCCAAGCCGCGTCATCACGCGATCGACTACGCCCGGCAGCAGCCGGTTGGCGACGACCAACGCCCGGCCGCGCCAGTTCGGAAAGATTTCGCGCCGCCCGCGCTCCAGCGCCCGCACCGTCTGCTCAGCGACAGCGGCCGCGGGAATGCCCTTCGCCTTGCCCCATGGCAAATCGCCGTGCTTGGCGAGCAGGTGGTCGAAGAACTCCGTCTCGGTCGTACCTGGACTAACCAGCAGGACGCCGATCCCCTCGCCGGCCAGCTCCGCCCGCAGGGCCTCGCTCCAGCCGCGCAGCGCGAACTTGCTCGCGGCGTACTCGCTGTTCAGCGGCGCCGCCCGATGGCCGAGGATCGAGCCGATGCTCACGATCGCCGGCTGAGCGCCCTGCCTCAGCAGCGGCAGCGCCTGTCGCGTCAGCTCCGCGGCGGCAAAGAAATTCACCTCCATAATCCGCCGCAGCGTCGGTTCATCGCCCTCAGCGAACCGCCCGTGGGCGCTCACCCCGGCGTTGTTTACCAGCACATCCAGCCCGCCGAAGGCGTCGGCGGCTCGTTCCAGAAGAGCTTCGCGATAGGCCGCTTCGGTGATGTCGCCGGCCAGATGGTGCGCGATCGCGCCAAGTCGATCACACTCTGACGCGACCTCGCTAAGCTGCTCAGACCGCCGAGCTGACAGGGAGAGCAGCGCTCGCCGTCGGGCAAGCGCTAACGCCAATTCGCGCCCAATGCCGCCGGACGCCCCGGTGATCAAGACGCGGCGACCTTCAAGCGTGCGACGAACCATGAGGACGCGATCGATCTACGTGCTTATTTAGCCCCGCCGCTTGCGGCGGGGCCGCGGAGCAAGCCCCGCGGCTAAATAGCTTTCTGCTACGCGACCTCGCCCACGGCGCCGTCGCCGGCCTTCCCGTTTCGCGCCGCCGCGGCTTCGCTTTGCCGGCGAACCGTCTCGCCCGCGTCGTAAGGCCGCACCTCAGCGTCAGCGTGGTCGCGGATCGCCGCCAAATGCTTCCGGCTGATCCGGCAGTGAACCGTCGCCCGTTCGCCGGCGAAAGTGCGACTCAGCACTTCGCCGTACTTCGACAGAAACGCCAGCAACCGGCCGTTGGCGATGTCGAATCGTATCTCCAGGTCGAGAAAATCGTGGCTCAGCGCGTCGCTCACTGCCGCGGCAAGTTTGTCCAAGCCCTCGCCCGTCGTGGCGCTGATCGCCACGGCCTGGGGATACAGGCTGCGAATCGACTGCAACCGCCCCGGATCGGTCACCTGGTCGACCTTATTCAGCGCCAAGAGCGTGTCCTTCTCCTCAATGCCAAGCTCCTGCAGCACCGCGTACACGGCGGCAATCTGGTCGAGCGCCGCCGGGCTGCTCGCGTCGGCGACGTGAACCAACAGGTCCGCTTGCCGCGCTTCCTCCAGCGTTGCCTTAAAGCTCGCCACCAGGTGATGCGGCAGGTCGCGAATGAACCCGACCGTGTCGCTCAGCAGCACCGGCCCCCAGCCAGGCAGGCTCCACCGGCGGGTCCGCGTGTCGAGCGTCGCG
>DASVCM010000362.1:0-10559 GCA_036381635.1 Lacipirellula sp. | reverse complement strand
GGCGGGAGGGATTGCAACGTCGCTATCCGCGCAAGCCGCAGTAGAGCGTACTCAGTACCCCGTACTGAGTGCTCAATCTGTGTTGTGCGGACATTGCCGCAATTCTTCTCACAGATCAGCGTCGCAGCCGCCACTACTGGTTTCCGCTGAAGACGCGCACATCGGCTCCGCCCAACCTCACCTTCCGCACACACATATTCCCATGATAACTTCCGACCTCGCCAATATTCGCCATACCTGGAAGCAAGACTTCCTATCGTCGATTGTCGTCTTCTTTGTCGCCCTCCCGTTGTGCATGGGCATCGCCATCGCCTCGGGCGCCCCCGTCGGCGCGGGGCTGATCACCGGCATTGTCGGCGGTCTGGTCGCCGGCTCGCTGGCGGGCTGCCAATTGCAGGTCAGCGGTCCGGCTGCCGGGCTCACCGTCATCGTTTATGAAATCGTTCAACGACTCGGCCTGGAGATGCTCGGTCTCGCCGTCCTGCTGGCCGGCGCCATCCAACTTACCGCCGGCGTCTTTCGCCTCGGACAGTGGTTCCGCGCCGTCTCGCCCGCGGTGATTCACGGAATGCTGGCCGGCATCGGCGTGCTGATCTTCGCCAGCCAGTTCCATGTGATGGTCGACGACAAGCCGCGCGGCAGCGGCCTGGAAAATCTTGCCACAATTCCAGCCGCCATTGAAAAAGCCGTCGGCGTGCCGCGCGTCGCGGAGACGCCGGAGCGGAACTTCCGCACTCGCTCGCTCCACGACATGGCCGAGCTGCACGACCGGCAAATCGAGCTGCGCGCGAGCGTCGCCGAGCTAATTCCCTATCACCACGTGCTGCCGGTGGCGCCGGCGCTCAAGGACGTCGTTGAGCCGCAGCTTCAAGAGCTTGTCGACGAGCAGGAGCAAATAACCGCGTCGCTGGAGCGGATCGGACGCGATCTCGACGAAGTCCGCAGCGAGCACCCGGAGGCGGTCAACTTCGAGCGGGAAGAAGCTGCGCTGGCCAAAGCGACCTCTACCAGCCGCGCCGCCGCGGTCGCTCTTGCGGCGGGAGGCGCCGTCGATGCGGTGGAAACGCAAGAGGCCGCCGTGGCGGCGATCGATTCGGCCGCGGCTCGGTTGAAGAACCATCAGCTTGCCGCCGGCCTGGGCGTTCTGACGATTGTCATCATCGTCCTGTGGCAGAAGTTCGCCCCGCGTAAGCTGCGGCTCATGCCAGGTCCGCTGTTGGCGATTATCGTCGCTACGGCGCTGGCGGCTTCCTTCGCGCTGCCGGTGTTTTACGTCAACCCGCCCGATAGCATCGCCGCCGCCATCAATCTTCCCAACTGGTCGACGATCGCGAACGCTGCCTGGCTAGAGCTGCTGCAGGCCGCACTGTTAATCGCGGCGGTCGCCAGCGCCGAGACGCTGCTGTGCGCCACGGCCGTCGATCAACTGCAGCAAGGAAAGCAGCGCACCAACTACGATCGGGAACTCGGCTCGCAGGGCGTGGGCAACATGATCTGCGGCTTTCTGGGCGGCCTCCCGATGACCGGCGTCATCGTCCGCAGCTCGACGAACGTCCATGCCGGCGCGCAAACGCGACTGTCGTCGATGCTGCACGGCCTGTGGCTGCTGGTGTTTGTCGCCGCGCTCGCATGGATTCTGCGTCTTATTCCCACGTCCAGTCTGGCGGCCGTGCTGGTGTACACCGGCTACAAGCTGGTGAACCTAAAGCATGTCAGAAGCCTGTACCACGCAGGCTGGGGCGAGGTAGCCATCTATCTCGTCACGCTGACCACGATCGTCGTTGAAGATCTGCTCACCGGCGTGCTCGTTGGCATCGCCTTGGCCGCGGCCAAGCTGCTCTACACCTTCTCGCATCTGGGCGTGAAGGTGGAGCATGACAAGCGCGAGAACCGCTACGTCATGCGGCTGGCCGGCGCCGCGACGTTCGTCCGGCTGCCGAAGCTGGCCGCCGCGCTGGAGCAAATTCCCGGCGATTCCCAGTTACAGGTCGAGCTCGACCGGCTGACCCACATCGATCACGCCTGCCTGGAGCTCTTCACCAACTGGGCGCGGCAGCACGAATCGACCGGCGGCCGGCTGGTCATGGACTGGGATTCGCTCCACACAGCATTCCGCGAGGGCCCGGAGAAGACGGCGGCAGAGGTAGGCGACGACGCCTGGGTCGACGACCGCGAGCCCGCGCTGTCGCGATAAATATAGCCCGGCCATCCTGGCCGGAACTCCGCAGGGCCGCCCGAAGCGCCCGCATGAGCATCCAGGCACGATGATGCATGGGTATTACGCCGAAGGCGTTGCACACCGCAGCCCAGGGTTTCCGCCGTAGGCGGATACCCTGGGTTGTAGGCCACCCCGACATCCGTCTACGCTGAAGGCGTTGCACATCGTGAAGTGAAGCATCTGATCCTACGCCAGATCCTTCGCTCCGCTCCCGATGATAGACGCCACAATCTGGCGGGATCGCTCGAGTATATCGAACCGCGCAACATGGAACTGGACAAGGCGAAGATCGATGACGCGGTGTTGGCGCTTCTGCTCCTAGGCGCCTCGGGCCATCGCGCTTGGAAGGGTTTCGACTGGGAAGCGTTGGAGCGCCTGCACGAAAACGGCTTCATCAGCAATCCGCGAACGAAAGACATGTCGATCGTGTTTACCGACGAAGGTCTGTCGCGTGCCAAGCGACTGCTTCAAGAGCTCTTCGGCAGTGACGCCTAGAGGGCCTTCACCCGGCCCTAAGGACCCAACGGTTTGGCTCCGTCTGGCGATTCCTTGGCCGCATTCTCCTCACATGCTCGCTTCGCCTCTTCCTCGCACGCCCGCTTGACGTCCTCCGTCCGCGGAATGCCCTGCTGCGCTCGCTGGTGCTCGGTGACGTGCACCGCCTGCTCGGACGGCTCCAGGGGCGTGTGGTGGAGACTCGCCTCGACCTGGGTCATCTCAGCGCCAAACAGCAGAATCAGGCACGAGTAGTAAACCCACAGGATCACAATCACCAGCGACCCCGCGGCGCCGTAGCTCACGCCGAGCGTGCTGTGGCCGAGGTACAGGCCGAACAGCGACTTGCCGATCACGAACAGGGCGGCCGTGAAGAGGGCGCCCAGCCAGACGTCCCGCCAGGCGACTTTGACGTCGGGAACGACTTTATAGATCAATGCGAACAAGCAGGTGATCAGGGCCAGCGAGACGCCCCATTCAATGAACTGGAATCCGGCCCAGAAGTTCGTGACCAATCGCGTCAGCGCCGTCATCGCCACGCTGGCCATCAGGGACACCAACATGAGAAACCAGATCACCAGCACCATCGCGAACGCGAAGAATCGATCGCGAACCATCTGCATCAGCCCCAGCCCCGGCTTGGGCTGAACCTCCCAAATCGTGTTCAGCGAGTCCTTCAGCTCCGTGAATACGCCGGTCGCCGCGAAGATCATCGCGCCGATCCCAATGGCCGTATTCAGCGGGCTGGCGGCCCGCGGCTGGCCATGCTCAATGAGCAGCCTCGCCGCCGCCACGCCTTCCTCCCCGATGAGGAACGCCGCCTGTTCAAGAATCTCGCGCAGCGCCACATCGGCGCCGAATGCCCGTTCGGCGATCTTGAACGCGATCACCACGATCGGCGTCAGCGAGAAGACCGTGTAGAACGCGATCGCCGCGGCCATCCGCGGAACCTTGTCTTCATTCCACTCGTAGAACGCCCCGGCGAGAATGCGGCCAATCACGCGCAGCGAAAACAGGCCTCTCCACGAAGTCGACATCGCTAGCTCCCAGGATTTCGCACACGCGCCGCCCTGCGGTGAAGTCTGGAGCTGACGCCCGCGCTACCTGGATCGGCGATCGCCCTTGTCGCCCTGCCCTGCCTTCACGGTCCGCGCAGCCTTCCGCTTGCGGTCCTGCGAAAGCGAGCGGCTAACGTCGTCGGACTCGCTGAACTGGCCTTGATCGTCGCGGCGCACGTAACGCTTGTCGCCGCGCGGCGCGATCAGCTCGCGTCCGGCGGAGGAGGCCGACTTCTTCTTGGTCGATTTCTTCGCGGCCTTCTTCTTGCCGCCTTTTTTGGCGGCTCTCTTCTTGGCCGACTTCTTCGCGGTTTTCTTGGCGGCTTTCTTGACGCCTTTCTTGGCGGCTTTCTTCTTGGCCATGGTCCTGTCTCCTGCTGAGTGATGGCACACTTACCGCGCAAGAGTTTGCAAATCACATACCAAACAGGAACAGTGCTCCAGAGAAACGTCCAGTAGCGTGCGCCACCCATGTCATTCTGAGCGGAGCGAAGGATCTAGCGCCACGCCAGATCCTTCGCTCCGCTCAGGATGACCCGCGTTAAGACTCGCGCACCGGCAGATGAGCGGCTCGCCTGTGGCGATCCTAGTGAAGAATGCGGCAGAGGAACCTGCCGGCCACCTCGAACGCCGAAGCCAGCGCCCGCACACGAGTAACCTGCAGCACTGCCGGCAGCAGATCGACGCCCGAGGCGCTAAAGTCGATCGCCAGAAATGGCTCCACGACCCGCCGCGCGTGGACCAGCGCTGCGCCGCCGCCTGAGATGTTGATCGTCATCACGCGGGCCGGCTGCCCGGCCACCCGCAGGTCGGCGCCCAGGGGCACGACAGTCACTGGCGCCGCGACGGGAAACCGCTTCTGCTTCCGCGCCTCACGGCCGTTGAACGACTTGGTCGCCAGGCATTGCACCAACCGCTGCACGTCCTTGGCCGAGACGGGGCTTGCCTTGCCGTCGATGTGGACGTTGATCGCCTTCATCACCTCGAAGTACGACACCAGCCGCGTGCCCGCGCTGAACGGCTTGCCGTCCTTCTCCTGGCAGCGGGCGAAGTACACCGAGCCGCAACGCCGGCACAGCCAGGCGCTGGCCGGAGATTCGGTCGTCGGCGAACGGAGCGCGATCCGCGTCGCGCAGCTACTGCAGCGATCGATCGTGAACTCGCCTTCGACGACGTCGAACTCTGTGTCGTTGGTCGCAGTGGCCATGGCGCTAACCCGACATCACCGTAAGCATCGGCCCGAGCCGTCCATCGGCCGCGCTGGCGGCCATCATCAGAAACTTATGTCAGGGCCGCGCACGGTGCGGCACATCACCGCCGGATTGCGGCTCCGGCTGTGCAGAATAGGCCGGTTATGCCGGCGCACGCCGGTTCATCGGCCAATCGTCCTCGTGCAACAAGCACGTCATTCTGAGCGGAGCGAAGAATCCGGCGCCGCCGCTAGATCCACCGCTGCGCTTTGGATGACCCGGTAGCGCCTTGATTTGCGCCCGACGAACGCCGCCGCTAGAACGACCGGCATCGCAGCGAACGCCGCCCAACCAGGTTCGGGGATCGAAACGCCCGCGGCGTCGACGCCCGGTCCCAGCCGGAATTGACTTCGCCACAGGGCCAAATCCTCAGCGTCGACGAAATCATCGCCATTACCGTCGCCGGCCATGTCGCCGCTCTGGCCGAGTTGCTGCTGCCAGGCCAGCAGATCGCCGCCATCCACGTCGCCGTCCGCATCGAAGTCGCCGGATCGCGGGGCGTCGATGCTCCACGGCATTGTCGGCAGTTCATCAAGCGTAATGACGTCCTCATCCTCCAAGGTCGCTCGCAGTTGCGTTGCCGTAAAGTTGTCGTCAAAACCGTTCCACGGCGAGAAGTAGCTCCACTCAATGTCCCATTGGTCCATCAGCTCAGGATCGGGGAGCGTCCCCGTCTCGGAGAGGGCGATCAGCTTGCGGCCGTTGTAATGCTCCAGGACGTCGTGCCACTGGCCGCTCATGCTGGAGCTGGGATCGGTGTAGATATCCAGCCCGATCATGTCGACGACACTGTCGCCCGGATACCACTGGAGGTGATTCCCTTCGGCGGCCGACGAAGTAAACTCCCAAATTAAATTGTGAAGCCCATGATGGTTCGTCAGCCGATCGTGAGTCAGGTTCCAAAGCTGTTTAAACGTCTCCGGCCCATGCGCGCCCCACCAGAACCAGCCCCCCTGCGCCTCGTGGAGCGGCCGCCAAATGACAGGCACTCCGGCGTTCTCGAACTTCTGCAGCTCGGCGGCGATGGCGTCGATATCCCGTAGGATCAGCTGATAGTCGCCGCCCTGCGGGTTGGCCAGCGCCCCTGGCAGATCGAACGTCGTCGCATTGGTATAAAAGCCGCGCCACCACTCCTTGCCCGGCTGGTCGATGAGGTTGGCCGGCGCGTTCCAGTGCCACGTCATGGTCACGATGCCGCCGGTTTGCTTGGCCCAATCAATCGTCTGCTCGACTTCACGCTGCGGGTTCTCGCCGCGCAAGATCCGCGACGGCGAGTAGTCCATCAGATCCGACCCGCGGATTGCGGGCACGAGGCCGCCTGACTTGGCGAGGTAGTCCGACTCGGGAAACGGCAGATTCTGGCCCACATCATGCTGCTGCCCGGAGAGCGTCTTCTCGCCGTAGATGCTCACGAGATAGTTCATCAAAAACCGCGTGCGGGCGCTAGCCTGCTCATCCGCCAGTTGCGATGAAACCGGCGCCACCTGCGGCGGCGTGAAGGGACGGAACTCAAAATAATCGATGTCGTAATAACCCCAGTTGTGCTGGATGGCGAGCGTGTTGGTCGCCCCGCGAACATTGAACAGCCCCGCGCGGTCGGCCGCGAACGTGTGCGACTGATCGAACATCCCCTCGCCCGTCTCGCCGTCGACGCGGTAGGTGTAACCCTTCTGACCGAACTGCGAGCGGTAGCCGACCCACATCTCATAGAGGCCGTCCGGCACATTGACCTGAAGCTGCAGGTAATCGGCGGCGTTGGTGAAGTCGGTAACGTAACCCGCGCCGGAATAGCCGGGAACGGAGTTCCGCACCTGTACGCCGGAAAGAATCTGCGCAGTCTCCGCCTCGTAGCGGTGGTACTGGGCCTGGGCGACGCCTTCATGCAACAGCAGCGGCAGCAGGCAAAGCACGACTGGCCGCGACGCACGAAATCGCAAAAAGAAGGTGGGAAGCGTCAACGTTCCGCCGCAACTCATGGCCGCGGCACTTTGATTTCCAGGGGGAGATGATCGGTGTCGACCACTAGCGGCGAGGTCGACGGGTGGGCGTACTCTTTCGGTATCAGCAGTTTACCGTTGGCGTCGGTGGCGTAGTGGATGGCCACCTTGTGCTTGCCTGGAATCAGGCCGTCGCCGGGGCGATACGTCGTCGCCTTCGAGAAGTTCCCGTTCGCGTCGACCAATGCCTCGCCCGGCGGCGGATACATGCCATCTTTGGGCTCGACTCCCTGCACCGAAAACCCGAGCCGGATGCCGCTGGCAGGGATCGGCGCGCCGTCTTCGTACGTCAGCCGCCCGCTTACTGGGACATAATCGAACGGATTGTCGCCGCCGCACCCGGCGCAAATCATCGCCAACAGCAGCCAGCCAATGGGTCGATGCATGGACGATTCACAAGCCACATGGAGACAGGGCGACGATTTCATCATGAACCAGGCAGCTCAAAGGTCATTCCATCGGCGCCAACATTCAGGCGTTGCCACACTCGAAATGTCACGTCAGGGTTCGGCGGGCCGGTCTCGCCGACGTAGCCTTCGTAGATCAGCTCGCCCGTGTCGACGAAGTCGGAAATGAATCGCACGCTGGCGTCGGCCAAGGCCACAAACGCGCCGCCCGGATGGAGGCTGCGGACCGACGACTGCCCGCTATTCACGGTGGCGGCCTGCATGCACTCTTGCTCAAGCGCCGCGGCGCCGACGTCTTCGATGGCCTTCGCGATGTCGAACACGTCGTCAAATCCGTCCGAGCAGGTATTCGGCCGGCTCGGTCCATTCCAGGCCTGACGACACAAGAAATTCGAGCCGCACATCCCCATGGCCCAGACGCCGCGTCGATCGAACTGGCTAAAACCTGTCCGAAGCTCGCCCAGCATGATGGTGTTCGTTGTGCCGTCGGTAACTCGCTTCAGCGTCCAGCGATTGCTCATCCCAGTTGAAGGCGGCGTGCCAAACGCGATTGACGGGTCCTGGACCACCGTTCCCATGCCGACGTTGTAATCGATCACGTCCAGCAAGGGACCGTCCGCTACTCCGCCGGCAATCCGGTTATTCGTCGCGTTCGGCCAGAACTGAAACCCATTGAGGCCATAGTTTCCGCGAGCCCAATTATCGCCTTCGTCCGGCTGCGTTCCGTTGAAGGGCTGAACATTCGCGTCACTGGGACACCGCATGATCTGCAGCGGCGCTGCGCGGGCCGCCGCATTCACCGGGTCCGACATGCCCGTCGGGCGCGTCAGGTCAATCGAGTTATAAAGCGCCGCCTGTTCGATGAAGGGCAATATGTCGATAGCCCAACTGCCGTAACAGCGCTTCGCATACATCGGCTCGAGCTTGAAATCGCCGACCGTCGCCGGGGCTGGCAGGTACTTGTGCGAATCCTCGAAATTCAGCACCGCCAGCGCCAAGTTCTTCATGTTCGTCGTACACTGGGTCCGCCGGGCCGCCTCGCGGGCCGCTTGCACGGCGGGCAGCAACAGCGATACCAGCACGCCAATAATGGCGATCACCACCAGCAGCTCGACGAGCGTGAAACCATGCCGGGCCTGGCTCCTGCGCCGTTTCATCTAGGACGCCTCCGTGAAGTTTCTCAGCCTGTTACCGATCTCAACCCCCAACCTTTTATGACCAATCTAGCGCCGCTTGAGCAAGCAAATCGCCAGGGAGGCGCCGGCAAGCAGCATGCATCCCGCCGGTTCGGGCACGGCGGCAACCGCCGCAAGGCTCGATGAGGCGCCAACTTGCCGTTGCCACGTGAGGAAGTCGGCGCCGTCGGAATCGCCGTCGCCATCGGCGTCGCCGCCGGCGTTGGACGGGCCAAACGCCGTCTTCCATGCCTGCAAGTCGGCGCCGTCAACGACGCCATCGCCATCGAAGTCCGCAGCGTTGCCGCCGGTATCCTGCGTGAGCACGCGGAAGTTGTCGATCTGATAGATGCCGCCGTCGTCGGTGTTTGTCGCGATCCCAATTTCGAGAAAAGATGCGCCGACTATCAATCCATCGACCGCCAGGTTTTTCGTGCTGCCGGCGGTCGCATCATCGAATTCAGACAAGGCAATCTCGAACGTGCTGGTCGTCCCCGCGCCCGCGGTGTTCAGATCGACGAAGCCGGCTTCCGCCTGATAGAACGCCCCGGTCCCGTCGGCGAAGTGGACCGCGAACCCGGTGAACGACGGGCTGATAAACCCGCCTTCCTCGTTGAACATGTCCTTGTACGTCACGTCGAACGCAATGCGATCGGCGCCATTGATCAGCGAAACCAGATCGTTGATGCGGGTTTGGGTCGCGGGATCGCCTGCGCCGTTCAGGGCAAAAGCGCTTCCCCAGGTGAAGCCATTCGGCAGGTCGCGACGGTCAATCTGGTAGGCGTTCGCACCGTCGGTGGCGCCCACATTGCCAATCGACTGGTCGTGCCCCGGCTGCAGTGTCATCCCCGCCGGCGGCGCGGGAACCTCGTTGGTCGTCACCCAACCCTCGAACGCCTCGTCCACGCCCGGCGTGCCGGGGTTATCTGGCGTTTCCCATGAGAACAGCGTCGTCTCTGTAAACGTCGGAATGCCCGTCCAGCGGATGTTGTCGATCCCGTAGTTGAACGAGCCACTCGTCACGCCGCCGTTGGACTTGAAGCCGATTTCGTAGTACGGGAACTCGCCCGAAGCCAGCGAAAGTCCCTGATTCCCACCGGGAACTTCCGAGGGCAAACGCATCGGAATCGCCACGTGATATTGATTGGCGCCGATGTTCGTCAGCGTCACGCCATGGCTCGCCGCCAGGCTTTCCACGACAGGATAGGTGTCGCCCAGGTTTCCGCCGAGCAAACCGCCGGTGCCATAATCCTTGTAACCGCCGCGGCTGTTAAGGAACATGCCCAACTGCAGCCAGGTCGGCACGGGCGTCGCCGTGCCTGGATCGATTGTCAAATCGAACTCGAGCTGCGGTCGGCGACCCGCAGCGACCTCGGCCGCCGCGAGCTCGAACTGCGCGAACGCCTCCGGCCGCGACGTCGCCGTGATCAACTCGGAACGGCCGATATCGTTTTGAAAGCCGCCGGGTACGCCGGTGATGTGCAGGGCCATCGTCCCCTCGGTGGCGCCAAAGGTGGAAGTGCTAACGCCTGGATTGGGCGTTTGACCGGAAACCCAGCCTTGCGCGCCCTCCTCAAAAGAGAACATCGGCGCCTGGGCGCGAGATTGCCCGACTGCGCCAAGCAGCACAAGTACGGCCGCTGATGAACCTATCCCTAAGGCAACTCCACACTGCTTTGGCTTACCCGCGATCATTGGTAGCGTCCTCCGCCCCTGCTGTCGAACGTTGTTGCAAAGATTCTGGAAGTATGGCAGTTCAATTAATCCGGCCAGGAGAGGCGCCGTCCGCTCCTAGCCGGAGATGGTTCAGTAGCGCGACCATGCAATTTAACGCCTTTAAAGTGATGCCGATCTAGCCGCGCCGATGGCGTCCGGCCAGCGCACAGCCGACCAGCACCGAACCAAGCAACGTGATCGATGCGGGTTCAGGAATGTTCGTCCCAGTGATTTGCATATTGT
>DASVCM010000361.1:0-4671 GCA_036381635.1 Lacipirellula sp. | reverse complement strand
GCGGTGCACCCGATCAACGCCTTCAGGCTGACCGTCGTGGTGGATGACAGTCAGTTCGCGAGCGAATCGCTCAACAACTTCTTATGGACAGTGTTCACGCGGTCGAATCCGGCGGACGACATCTACGGCGTGGAAGAGTTCACGAGCGAAAAACACTGGGGCTGCCGAGGATCGCTGGTGATCGACGCCCGCATCAAGCCGCATCATGCCCCGATGCTCGAGGAGGACCCCGAAATCACCCGCCGCGTCGAAGCCCTTGCTGCTCCCGGGCAACCCCTGCATGGCATCATCTGATTAATCTTTCCTATACCGCTTTACGATCCTTTGCGCTTCGCGCCTTTGCGTGAAATGAGCCGGGTTTGTTTCTCGCAAAGCCGCGAAGGCGCAAAGAATCGCAAAGAATAAAGGCAGCAAGTCTACGGTTACGTGGCTGTGGGTCAGCCGGTATCTTTAGTGCCATGGCAAGCATCACGTTTCATGGCGCTGCGCGGACCGTTACCGGATCCAAGTATCTGCTGGAGGCGGACGGCCAGCAGGTGCTCGTCGACTGCGGGTTGTTCCAGGGACTCAAAGAGCTGCGGCAGAAGAACTGGGACGCGACGCCCTTCAGCGTGAAGGCGCTCGACGCGGTGGTGCTCACGCATGCCCATCTCGATCACATCGGTTATTTGCCGCGCATCGTGCGACAAGGCTTCAAGGGGCCGGTGTACTGCACCGAGGCGACGCACGAGCTGGCGGAGATCATTCTGCTCGACTCGGCGAAGATCCAGGAGCAGGACGCCGAGTACGCGAACCGCAAGGGCTATTCGAAACACAAGCCGGCGCTGCCGTTGTACGAGACCCGCGACGTCGAGACGGCGATGAAGCTGTTCCGCGACGTGCCGCGGGAGGAGTGGTTCTCGCCGACCGTGGCGGTGCGGATGCGTTATCACGATGCAGGGCATCTGCTCGGCTCGACGATGATTGAGACGGAGATTGACGGCGGTCCTAAGCCGCTTCGCATTCTCTTCTCCGGCGACGTCGGCCGTTATCAGGGGCCGCTCTATCACGATCCCGTTCCGCCGCCGGAGTGCGATTACCTCGTCTGCGAGAGCACCTACGGCGACCGCGAGCATCCGGAGAAGGACATCCTCCAAAGTCTCGAAGGCGTGGTGCGACGCAGCGTCGAGCGCGGCGGGGCGATGATCATGGCGGCTTTCGCCGTGGGCCGGGCGCAGCAACTCATTTACTTGCTGCAGATTCTGAAATCGCAGGATCGCATTCCCGACCTGCCAATCTTTCTCGACAGCCCGATGGCGTGCGACGCGACGGCCGTGTATCGCGAGCATTTTGATGAGCACGATCTCAGCGAAGCGGACCTCGACCCGGCCCACCCTGCTCTGGCCGGCCGGAAGGTGATCCTTGCCCGCACGGCGAACGAGTCGAAGGCGATCAATCAGACGAAGGGCCCGTCGGTGATCATCTCGTCCAGCGGCATGATGACGGGCGGCCGGATTCTGCACCATCTGCGCCAGCGGTTGCCCAGCGAGCGGAACACGATTGTCATCGGCGGCTACCAGGCGCCCGGCACGCGCGGGCGGCTGCTGCAGGAGGGGGCGCGGTCGCTGAAGATGTACGGCATGGAAGTGCCGGTGCGGGCGGCGATCGAAACGATCCCCGGCCTCAGCGGACACGCTGACCGGAGCGACCTCGTGCGCTGGCTCGGTCAGCTAAAATCACCGCCGCGGCGCACGTTCTTGACTCACGGCGAACCGCAAGCGATGAACGCGCTGGCCGAGGAACTGCAGAAGACGAGAAACTGGGAGGTCCATTGCCCGTTCCTCGGCGAGAAGATCCAACTCACGTAAACGCGTCTAAAGGTCTCACGCGGAGAGCGCAGAGGAAGAAGAGAATGCACAGCAGTAGGATTCTTGCCATTGATCACTCGTTGAGCCTTCGTCATAGATCATTCTTATTTCTTTATCCTCTCTGCGGTCTCTGCGCCTCTGCGTGAGATCTTTCTTCTACGATGTCCAAACCACTTGATAGAGCGATTTCCAGCGACGCGGTTGAGCGGAATCGCCAGGCGATTCTCGCTTCGTCGAGCTATCGGCTTGCCGAAGAGGATCTCGACTTCATCGGCCGGCCCGATCAGCGGCCGGTGCGGATGCAGCTTGAGCTGGATAAGGCCGAAACCGTTCTGCGCGAGAACGGAATCCGCTCGACGGTCGTCATCTTCGGCGGCACGCAGATCGTTCCGCGCGACATCGCCCAGGCTCGCCTCAACGTCGCGAAGCAGAACCTTAAACGCCATCCCAGCGACGCGAAGGCGAAGCGCGACGTTGCCCGCGCCGAGAGCATCGTCGCCAAGAGTCACTACTACGACGAAGCGTACAAGTTCGGCAAGCTCGTCTCGGATTACTGCACGTCGGATGACGAGGCGACTGACAAGTGCGACCTGGTGGTGATGACCGGCGGCGGGCCCGGCGTCATGGAGGCGGCCAATCGCGGGGCGTTTGAGATCGGCGCCCAGAGCGTTGGCCTGAATATCGTGCTGCCGCACGAGCAGGAGCCGAACCCGTACATCACGCCGGAGCTGTGCTTGCAGTTCCACTACTTCGCGATGCGGAAGTTCCACTTCATCCTGCGGGCGGCCGCCTTGGTGATTTTCCCCGGCGGCTTCGGCACGCTCGACGAGCTGTTCGAGGTGCTCACGCTGCGACAGACTGGCCGGATGCAGGAGATTCCGGTGATCATGTACGGCTCGGAATACTGGAACCGGATCATCGATTTCCAGGCGCTGGCCGACGAAGGCGTGATTGCCGACGACCACCTGAAGCTGCTGCATTATGTGGACTCGCCGGAGGCGGCGTGGAAGATCATTGTGGACTTCCACCGCCTCGGCCCGCCGGAAATTGAGCCGGAGGCGCCGCCGGCGGAGTTTCAGGGATAGAAACCTTCGCGCCCGCCGTCTTGCAGCCCCGGCCTCCGGCCGGGGGTCGCTCGCCATTAGGACGAAGTTTGCCCTGTTGGATGCCTTACCCCCGGGCAAAGCCCGGGGCTGCAAGGTTTCAACCGCTCGCCTTGCTTTCGCGTTGCATCCTGCCAGAATTACGATTCCGCGGCGGGTGGGTTTGTTTCCCCCGCGGCCTCCATCCCTCCCAGCGAGCCCTTCCGATGACACGCCGTTCCCTCAGCCTCGTGCGCCGCTTCTTCATCACCCTGGTTGCGCTGGCGGTCATCGCCCCGGCGATGCTTACGCAGCGGCCGCTGGTGGCTCAGGAAGAAGGGGCGGACGAGCAAGCCGCGGCGGCTCCGGATTTGTCCAAGATACCCCAGGGCGATGCCAAGGCCCTGCATGCGTACATCGAGAAGGTCGCCACGACGCCCCCGCCGGAGGATGCCTCCGAGGAGGAGCAGGTCGCGTTTGCCAAGAAGTCGCTGAGCTCGCTGGTGACGGCGGCCAATCGACTGCTCGAGGCCAACCCCAGCGACGAGCAGGCGGTTGACGCTCACGGTTATCGCATCCAGGCCCTGCAGGCGCTGGTCGCGCTGGGCGTCGAGAAGGCTCAAGCGCAATACGAGAAGGCGCTGGCCGAGGCCCGAAGCGCCAAGCAGCCGCGGATCGTCGGCTTGGGCTGGCAGACTTATATTCAGGACCGCGTGCAGCAGTGGGATCAACTCGATGAGCAAGCAAAGCAGGCGTTTCGCGATGAGATCATCAAGAAGGTGAAGGCCGAGGGGCCGCAGCCGATCGACGTCTCGATCGTGCACACCACGGCGCTGCAGCTCGACGGCGCGGACGATGAATTCGTGGTGAATCTGCTCAAGCAAGCCGGCGACCTGTTTGCCAAGAGCGAAGACGCGGACGTCAAAGAGGCGCTGGCCGAGGCCAATTTTGACGGCATGCTCCGCCGGCTTACGCTGCTGGGCAACGAGATGGAGATCTCCGGCGAGCTGCTCTCCGGCGGCAAGGTCGATTGGGAATCGTTCAGCAAAGACAAAGTGGTGCTGGTGGATTTCTGGGCCACCTGGTGCGGCCCGTGCCGGGCTGAGATTCCCAACGTGCTGGACATGTACGAGAAGTACCACGACAAGGGGTTCGAGGTGCTCGGCGTGTCGCTCGATCGCACGCCGGAGGACGCCAAGAAGTACGTCGCCCAGAACAAGCTGCCGTGGGATTCGCTCTTCCCGTCGAACGAGGAGGAGCGGTTCTGGAACCATCCGCTGGTGGAGTACTACGGCATCAGCGGCATCCCGACGGCGATCCTGGTGGGCAAGGACGGGAAGGTCGTTCACATGAACGCCCGCGACGAGAACTTGCGCGAAGCGCTGCAGCGGCTGCTGGGCGACCCGGTTGAAAAGCCGCAGGCGGAGAAGGCAGAAGCCGAGAAGGCGGCCGCGGCCAGTTGATATAGCCGGGCCATCCTGGCCCGGCGCGAAAGTGTAGCCCTCTCGCTGGAGCGAGAGGGAAGCATCTCACGGAGTGAGATGCCTACATTACGGCCAGGATGGCCGTGCTATCTATTTTTTTGACAACGGCCAGGCCGCTCCTCTATATTCTCGGCGCATCGGCCAGTCGGCGTCCGGAACCGCCGTTGGCGCGAGACTCCATTCTTAAGCGGAAGCGCCGCCGCGCGCTCCCCAGAGGAGGCTAGTCATGGGCCAGAAGCATTGGGCAATTGTCTGCGC
>DASVCM010000360.1:0-2435 GCA_036381635.1 Lacipirellula sp. | reverse complement strand
CGATACCGTTTGCGGGCTTTCCGTACCCCTGGGTCGGACAGCATCTGAACACCGGCGTGTTCTTCGTCGTCGCGGTGCTCGGGCTTGAGGTATTCGGCGTCATACTTGCCGGGTACAGCTCGGCGTCGAAGTGGTCGCTATTCGGCGCCATGCGCGAGGCGGCGCAGGTCGTCTCTTATGAAGTGCCGCTGGGGATGTGCGCGGTCGTGCCAGTGCTCTTGGCCGGGTCGATGGATCTGGTGGTCATCGGCGACAGCCAAGCCGGTTGGTTCACCAATTGGTTTCTGTTTCACGACCCCGCGACGTTCATCATCTTCTGGGTGTACTTCACCTGCGCCACGGCGAGCGTGAACCGGGCGCCGTTCGACCTGGCCGAGGCGGAGAGCGAGCTGGTGGCCGGGTTCCATACGGAATACTCGGGCCTGCGGTGGAGCTTCTTCTTCATGGCCGAGTATGGGTCAATGTTCTCGGTGAGCATCCTCGCGGCAATCCTGTTCCTCGGCGGGTGGCATGGGCCGATTCCTATCGGGACGATGCTGGGGCTGACGTATGAGAACGGGCCGGCGTGGGGTTATCTTGGCAATCTGCTGGGGCTGCTCAACGTGCTATTCAAGGGCGTGCTGGGAGTCTCCGTGATGATGTGGGTGCGGTGGACGCTGCCGCGACTGCGGATTGATCAGGTGATCACGACGTGCCTGAAATACTGCACGCCCATCGCGGCGGTGATGTTTTTGGGGGCGGCGCTGTGGCAGTACGCCCTGCCCCATCGGAGCTTCTTTGGGCTGCTGGCGACGCCGCGGAGCGTTTATGGGGTGGATGAGGGGTGGAACGCGGCGGCGGGCGATGAGCCGCAGTCCGAGAGTGACGAGGGACAGATAGTAGTCGCGAAGACGCAAGCGGCGGGGGGCGGCTGATCATGGATGCCATCTATTGGCCGTCGGTGTTCTTTCTGCTGTTCGCGATCCTGGCATGCGGGTTTGCGGTGGCGGTGCTGCTGTCGGCGAACATCGTGCGGATGGCCTTTTACCTGGTGTTGTCGCTGGCGGCGACCTCCGGGTTGTTCTTCCTTGCCGGGCAAGAGTTCGTCGGCGCCATGCAGTTGTTGATTTACGTCGGCGGCACGCTGGTGCTGTTGGTGTTCGGCGTGATGCTCACCTCGCAGGAGCGGTTCGTGAGCATGAAGACGATGGCGGGCGATTGGCTGTTGGGGCTGATCGCCGGCGGCGCGCTGCTCAGCCTGCTCACGGCGGCGGCGTTTAGCGTCGATGCCTGGCAGGCGCCGAGCCGCGAAGCTGTTGAAAACATGCAAGTCGAGCCGAACGCCACGCCGATCGCGATGGGACTGCTGGGCGCCCGGGTCGATGAGCCGGAGGAGCCGGGCTACCTGCTTCACTTTGAGATTGTGTCGGTCCACCTGCTAGTAGTGCTGGTCGGCGCCGCATACCTCGCGCGGGCGAAGCGGCGGGCGAATCCACTTCCGGCATAATTCATAGCCGCAAAAAAGCACAAAGGACGCAAAAGGAGAAAACATCGTTGCGCTGTCACCCCGAGGTCTTCCGAGCGGTCCAGCCGGATTCCTCGGAAGACCTCGAAATGACATGACGCAAGCCTTTTTTTGCGGCGATGGTTTTAACTCCTTAGCTTCTATGATCTCACTTCTTCCTTTGGCGAACTTGCTCACCGAACCGGTCGGGGCGGCCCATTACATGACGGTGGGCGCCGTGATGTTCGTGTGCGGCGCCATGTGCATGGCCACCAAGCGGAACGCGCTGGGCGTGCTGATGGGGATCGAGCTGGTGCTCAACGGCGCGAACATGAACTTCGTCGCCTTCGGCAGCAAGTACCTGCAGAACGGCGAGCACGCCCTCGGGCTCGACGGGCCGCTGATGGCGCTGTTCGTGATCGTGCTGGCGGCGGCCGAGGCGGCCGTGGCGCTGGCGATTGTGCTTAACTTTTACAACAACCACGATTCGGTCGACGTCGACCGCGGCGATCAACTGCAAGGCTAAGCGGCTCTCTCGATGGAAATCGCGAATCTACCGACGCTACTCGCCATCGCCTGGCTGACGCCGCTGGCGTCGTTCGTGGTGATTCTGTTGTTGGGCAAGCGGCTGGGGCATCACGGCAAGTTCGCCGGGTATATTTCGGTCGGGGCGATTCTCACCAGCGCCGTACTGAGCTTTGTCGCGATGTTCGGCATGTGGTTGCCTGAACATCCGCTGAGCGATGCTTCGCATCATGGCGAGCACCATGAGGAAGGCGGGGAGCAAGATGGCGAGCACGAGAAAACGGACGATCACACGGCCGGCGTAGCCGGTCGGGCGCCACTGCTGGCTCGTGCAGCCGTGAGCCGAGGAGATTCGGTTTCCAATCCAGTACAGGTTTCAGAGAAGGACGCTGAGTCCCCGCTTCGCACTGCTGGACGAGCCAGCAGT
>DASVCM010000359.1:0-4285 GCA_036381635.1 Lacipirellula sp. | reverse complement strand
CATAGGCGCCGCTGCGGGCCGCCAGCGCCCGGTCCTCGGTCCGCCGGCCGCGCTCGTTCGGATCGCTCAGCTCCAACAGCCGCAGGTTCACCGGCTGGCCGGGAACGAGCGCCTCGGCCACTCGTTCGCGCGCCCGTCGCTCGATATCAGAAATCGGCGCCCGATCGACCCATTCGGGCAGCTCCTCAATGGCTGCGGGGACGCTGTCCTCGCCGTCGATGGTGGTCCAAGTGGCGGGCGCCGCGGCCTGGCCGGTCTCGCCCCACTTGGCCGTGCCGCTGGTGAGATACCAGGTGATCTCCGCCGGCGCCGGCTCGCGATTTGGCAGGGCGCCCGGTTGGAAAATGCGCCGCACTTCGATCGCCAGGCTCGACGACGGCCCGAGCTCGACGACCCGCGTCTGGTCCACGAGCGACAACTCGATGCGATTGCCATTGAGGCCCGAGTTCAGCACCACGCGCCCGAACGGGATATGCAGTGCGAAGTCCGCCGGCGGCTGCACGGCGTCGCCCGGCGGCGCCAGTTCAATCTGCGTTCCGCCGGTGAGATACGCGTTCACGTCGGCCAGCACCACGTGCGTGCGGAACGTGGGGAGCGACAGCAATCGTTCGCCGCCGACAAATGCGCTGCGCGGCGGCAGCCGGACCCAAGCATTGGCCGCCTCGTCGTATTGCAGCAGTACATCGTTGTTGCCGAGATACGCGCCGATCGGCTTCGGCGCCGCCGGCGAGTCGCCGGCGACGTCAACGCCTGCCGGCGCGGCGGGGTCAGCCGTCTCGCTCCCGGCCATCGGCCCGGCCGCTGCGGCGACGGCGCCTTCCACGGTCGCCGCGCCCCCTGGAACATCCGTGCTGGCTGGCTCTGCAGGAATGTCGGCGGGAGGTACGCCGACTCCCGGTCCCGGCGACGGCGTCAACTGGGCTGTTTCGCTTGTCACAGCAGCATCGCCGCCGGGCGTCGCCGACGGCGCTACGCCTTCGGTCGCTGCCACGGCCGCATCGTTAGCGCTGGGCGGTGTCGCCTCGGCCATAGCGCCGGCAGCAGATTCGACGGCCGCGCCTTCCGCCATCGGCCCCGGCTGTTCACTGGTCGGCTCGTCCTCTTCCGGCAACGCAGCCACCGCCGCCGAGGTTCCCGGCTCGCCGCTCGGCATCGCCGCCGAGTCGACGACTTCTTCTTCCACGGCTGGAGGCAAGGTTACCTGCGGAGGCGTCTCCTGGCCGCCGTCCAGCGGCGGCGTCTCAAGCACCGGCGCTTCGGTCGCTGACGGCGGCGGAGCAGCCGCTTGCGCGTTTGGATTGAACGGCGGCGCCACGCTCTCCGCATCGCCCGGCCGCACGCCGGCCTCATCCGCGCCGTCGTCTGCTGCGGCGCCGGCGTCTCCGGCGTCGCCTACGACCGGCCCTTGCTTGATATCTTCCACGCGTCCGATTTGGGCCACCTCTTCCGGCGGCGTGGCTTCGGCGCCGGTCATGAAGAACCAGGTCAGCCCGCCGCCGATGAGCACGGCGCCCACCAGCGCCGCCGCCATCCGCCGCGTCCGCCGCCGCTCGCGCGCGGCCGCAAGCATGTAATCAGGAACAGCTGCTTCGTCGGGATCAATCTGCGGAGCGCGCGGCGCCGCAACCGGCGGCACGCCGGCGGCCACCACAATCGGCGGCGTCGCAATCGGCGCGCTCGCCGTAGCGTGCGCCCCCTCGACGCGTACTTGCGGCGCCGCAGCGGGCGACTGGGCCAGCGCGTACATCCGCTGCCGCAGGTCGCTATCCACTTCGGCCGGCTCGCCGAGCACCATCGTCAGCACATGGTGGCAGGCGGCCGCCTCGGCCAGCAGCATGTCGGCGTGCGGCCCCGCCTCGAGGCACGCCCGCTCGAAGTCGGCCACCTCCTCAGGCGGAAGCGTGTTGTCGAGATACTCGCTCGCCGTGTTGGCATCGAGATTGGGATCGCCGCCGTGGATGTCGTCGTCCCCGCCCGCGAGCGGATCGGGCGCCGACAGCCGCAGCCGCCGCACCGCATCCCGCGAGCGATGGATGAGCTCGGTGGCGAAGGGGCTCGACTCGATCTTGCGGCCCAGCTCCTCCTGATCCGCCGGATCGAGGATGTCGTCCATGTAGGCAAGCAGCGTGCGTAGGGTGAGGCGCATGGTGGAGGTAGTGGGTAGTGGGTAGTCTCGCGGCTCAACCTTCGCGCTAGCCCCGACCAAGTCCGCCAGACAAGGCGGACCCGCCGTGGCGGGCTTGGTCGGGGCTGCAATGCAAGCCGCTCGCGGCTTAGCGCGACGAGCGAATTACACAGAAACGCTCGCGCCGCTACCCGTATTAGTGGCGCCTAGCCGCGAGCTTCGTGCAAGAAAATCGCCGGAGCGGCGAAAAAAGATCAGCCCGCCGCCGCAACATGAGCCGCTGGGCGAAGATGCGCCGGCCGCGCCGCTCGCGCAAGGGGCCGCACGCCCGCGCTCACCCGCGCCGGAAACGCCGCCAGGAAGAAGGCCGACGCCAACAATTGCAGCCCCGCAATCACCGCCGGATGAACCGCCGGCGGCGTCGAGTGCTCAAACGGCTCCAGCGCCTGCCGCGACTCCCAACCGTCGGCCGTGCGGACCCAATCGGTGGCATACGCCGCGTCGCCGACCGAACCGTTCCCGTAGCTGATCCAGCCGCTAATGGCTGCGACAATAAGAATTGTCAGAAGGCTGCGAATCAAGGCGGCAATCCCGAGGAGGACGAGAGAAGAGGACTCGTGCCAGCCCCGGTCGCAACCATGATGCCCGCTCGCCACAGCGAGCGTGCTTTTCAGAACCTAACGGCTTAGCGCGCAACGCGTTGCGCGCCGGCGTGCTCCGGCGGCCGAGGGACGCCAACGTAGCGGTCATGCCACATGCGGCAGAAAGCGGCGTGGCGAAAAGTCACCGTAGCAGAACGGCTCGCGCAAAACGCTACAGGCGGCCCAGGGCGGTCGACGAACGCGCGGAACTGCGCCGCGGCCGACCGCCATCCATTCCACGCTCAAGGCGCGCCATCAAAGCTTGCCTGCTTCGCGCTCTCGCGCAGATCGCGCGGGTCAATCACAGGCGCGCTATCGCTTTTTACTGATGAGAGTTACGGAACAATTTTCCGCCTGATCAAAACGCGCGCACAAGTAGCGTGTATGATTAGCTAGCCTCATCGAACTACGGCGTGAAAACGCCAGAATTTCGCGGTTTGGCTCTTCAGCTTTTTTGGCCCGTGGTTTGCATTATCCCCAGAACAGTCACGCAACGTTGCGTGGCCTGGTAAGTGGATTACAACCGCGTCAGCCAATCATGTTCCGCCTCGTAAGCACTATCGTCATGCCGATTCAAGCGCGAATCCAATTGCAGCGCGCGTGCGTCGAGGCCGAAGGTTATCTCGAGCTCGGCATGCCCGACGCGGCGCTAAAAACGCTGCAGCGCCGCGGGCACCTGGTGCATGGCGACGCTCGCGGATGTTACCTGCTCGGCGAGACGCTGCGAGAAATGCGCCGTTATCGTGAGGCCGTGTTTCCGCTCCGCCGTTGCCTGGAGCTGATTCCCGACGACGTGCACGTCACGCTCGCCTTGGGATGGTGCTACAAGCGGCTCGGCAAGCTGGACGAAGCCATTGCCGCGCTTGAGCACGCGGTGATGGTCGAGCCCGGCGATGCGATCCTGCATTACAATCTGGCCTGCTACTGGAGCCTCGCTCGCAATACCGCCCGCGCGCTGCAGCATCTTGCCGAGGCCTTCGACCTGAACGACGAATTTCGCATGCGGGCCGTTGATGAACCAGACTTTGATCCCATTCGCAACAACCCGCTTTTTCAGTCGCTCACCGCGGTGATTGGCAACTAGCGCCCCAAACAAAACTAGCCCCGACCAAGTCCGCCAGGACAAGGCGGACCCGCGGTGGCGGGCTTGGTCGGAGCTAGTGGTGAACTTGCGTTTCCAGGCGGAGGAACCGGACGCCAGCGCGTGTCGGCTAAATAGCCGCGGGGCGCTAGCCCCCGGTTTGAATTACCGTTAGTAATTCCACTCCACGCCTGTCTGCAGGCCGTGCAGAATCAGCGAGCCGTTGGAGTTCACGTAGTTCGACATCTGCGTCGTGTCCAGGAACGCGGTCGGCGTCTGGCTGGTCGCCAGTGCGACGCCCGTGATGCCCATCGCTCGCCAACCGCCGTACACGCGGCAATGCGGCGTCGCCTGGTAGCTCGCCCCGAGCCGCAGCTCGCCGAGCATCGAGACGTCGGTCTTGCTGGCGCTGGCGTCACACGCGCCGCCGTTGGCGTA
>DASVCM010000358.1:0-5643 GCA_036381635.1 Lacipirellula sp. | reverse complement strand
GCTGATCCGTCGCGGCCACAAACAGCCTTGGCCAAGCGTCTATGGGCAGGAAGAATTCTCGCTTCCGCGGAGTTGGCTTCCGCATTCCGGCGAGTGGATTAGATTCGACGTAGCCCATGCCGGCGGCCCAGTTCATCACGCCTTTCAGGAATGTGATGTAGTCGCCTACGGTGGTCGGGCTTACGTCCTTATCGGTGACGATCAGTTTGCCTTTGCGGTGGACCTTCACCTTGTCATTGGCATCCAGCCATTTCTGGACGTGCAACGGCTTTAGCGAGTCCGCCTTCAGCGATGGGCTGATAGCCTTGCTGAACGAATCAAGAATCAGCTTGCGATTCTCGCACGTCGAAGCGGCCAGATTCTTCTTGGCCCACTTCCAATACGCTTGGAGCACTTGCCGGACGGTATAGTCGCCCGGTTCGACGCCCTCCCGAGTCATCGCTTTGAACTTGCGATGAGCAGCGTCTTTATTCTTGCCCAGCTTGATCTGTTTGCCGCCAATGCAGACGTACCACGTTTGATTGGCTTGGCGGAACCACGGTTTCGGCATGCGCATAAAAAAGGCCTCCCATAGAGCATAGGTCGCCCTAGAAGGCCCGTTTACCGTGCAATGCCGTGCAATCCTGCACAGATAGGAAAAGTGGGTATCGAAAAACCCTTCTTTTCTAGTCGGGGTGAAAGGATTTGAACCTTCGACCTCTACGTCCCGAACGTAGCGCTCTAGCCAAGCTGAGCTACACCCCGATCGCCCAGCGAAGGGTCGCCAGGCGTTTGGTAAGCTACTAAGTTTACCGGCCGGCGGCGGCCGGAACAAGGCGGGATAACGGCGTAGCGCCGCCCGTCACCCCGAGGTCCGCCGAGGGGTCCGGCCGCAAGGCTGCTGACCGGACTCCTCGGAGGACCTCGGAGTGACCTAAGCTCACGCGGGCCAACGGCAATGCAGCACCTGCCGGCCGCTGCGTATTCAACGGCTAAGCCGTTCGTTAGGATTGACGCTGGCTGCGGAGCTTCGGCCCGCCATTGGCTCGCTTTCTCGATGGACGCCTCGTGTACGCGTACCTGACCCTTCTCACCGGCAAGCGCTCGGGAACGAACTTCCCGCTCGATCCTGCGCGCGATACGCTCATCGGTCGGGGGACGGATTGTCACATTACGCTGACCGACCCGCTTTGTTCGCGGGTGCATGCTATCGTCCGCTGCGAGGATGGCGAGCGGTGGGTGATCCGCGACCACGAAAGCCGCAACGGCACGATGGTCAATGGGCAGAAGACCCATGACGCGATGCTCGGCGACGGGAATCTTATCCGGCTCGGTTCGCACGAGTTCGAGTTCCATCTTTCCAGCGACCCGGCGACTGCTCAGGGGGACGACGCGAATCTGCAGACGATCGTCCAGGACCTCCCGATCGCCGTGCGGCAGAGCAATGAGGAGGTGCTGGCCGCCCTGCCGAACCCCGAGCAGGTGCAGGAGCTGATGCTGCTGTATCAGTTGTCGATTCGCCTCTTGGGATGCGACGACCCGGACGAAGTGGTGCGGGTGTCGCTGGAGCTGCTCAAGGTGCGCACCCAGGCGGCGGTGGTGGGATTCTTGTGGGTTGACGACGAAGACCAACTGCGGCCGAAGCTAGTCATCCCCGACGACGCCGCCGACCGGGTGATGCTCAACAAGAATCTCACCGAGCTTGTCCTCAGTCAGGGGCATGCCGTGTGGGTGGCCAACCAGGCCGCGGCGAACGGCGCGAAACAGGTCGAGCACTTTGCCGACGCGGTGTGCGCGCCGCTGGTCCGCAAGAGCCGCGACGGCGAGCGGCAGACGGTCGGTGCGATCCACGTTTACCTCGAAGACGGCCGGTTCCGGCAATCCGATTTCGACTTCATCATCGCCGTGGCCAACCTGGTGGTGATCGCCCTGGTGCGTGCGCGGGCGCACATCTCGCTGGAGCGAAACTTCGAGCGGCTGCGCAGCGCCTCGCCCGGCTACGACGAGCTGATCGGCGAGAGCAAGCCGGTGGTGCAGCTCAAAGGGAAGATCGAGCGCGTGAGCCGGGCGCCGGGCTGCGTCCTGATTCGCGGCGAAAGCGGCGCCGGCAAGGAGCTGGTCGCGCGGGCCATTCACCGCGGCAGCCACCGGGCCGACCGGCCGATGATCTCGGTCAACTGCGCGGCCATTCCCGCGGACCTGATGGAGAGCCAGCTCTTCGGCCACAAGGCCGGGGCCTTTACCGGCGCCGATCGCGATCACAACGGATACTTCCAGCAGGCTGATCTGGGGACGCTATTCCTCGACGAAGTAGGCGAGCTGACGCTCGACGGCCAGGCGAAGCTGCTGCGGATCCTCGAAGGGCATCCGTTCCTGCCGGTGGGCGCCACGCGCGAGACGAAGGTCGACGTGCGGGTAATCGCGGCGACGAACCAGGACCTCAACGTGTTCGTTCGCGAGAAGCGGTTCCGCGAGGATCTATACTATCGGCTGAGCGTTTTTGAGCTGCATATCCCGCCGCTGCGCGACCGCGGCGAAGATATCAGCCTCTTGATCGATTTCTTCCTCCAACACTACCGCCGCGAGCGCGGCCGGCCGCATCTGCAGTTGAGCGAAGCCGCGCGGGCGAAGCTGCTGGCCTATCGCTGGCCGGGCAATGTGCGGCAGCTTCGAAATGTGATCGACAGCGCCGTGGTACTGGCCGACGGCGACGAAATCCTGCCGCGGGACCTGGGTTTGCGCGACTCGGGGGGCGACTCGCTCGACACGCTGCAGATGGACGTGTGGGAGAAGAAGCTCATTCTGGAGGCGCTCCGGCGCAGCGACGGCAACGTGCCGGAGGCGGCCAAGCTGCTGGCGATTGGGCGCGCGACACTGTATCGAAAAATTGAACTCTATGGCATCGAGCGCTAACGGACGCCTGCGAGGTAGAAGCTCGTCGGATGCGCTGAGTGGGACGCCGTCTACATTTCCTTAGTTCTTTGTGCCTTTGCAGCCTTCTGTTCCAAAGACTAAGAAAATAGAAGGCCGCAAAGATCGCAAAGAATGTTGAAGAGTAAAGTAGAAGCGGGCAAGACTATGCCGGATTGGTCCTGGAAAAGTCAACGACGGATTTGGCTTGCGACGTGGCTTGCCGCGGTCGTTGCCGCGGGCGCATTTGGCGAGGAAAACTGGTCGCGGTTTCGGGGGCCCAATGGCAGCGGCGTCGCCGCGGGGGTCAGTTTTGCGGCGACCTGGGCCGACGCCGATTACCAATGGAAAGTTTCGCTGCCCGGCAATGGCCATAGCAGTCCGGTGGCCTGGGGCGACCGGTTGTTTGTCACCACGGCGGACGAGCAAACCGGCGAGCTTTCGCTGATCGCGCTTGATGCGGAGTCGGGCGAAACGCTGTGGAGCGAGTCGTTCGCATCCTCGCCGCATCACCTGCATGCGGCCAACAGCTACGCCTCCAGCAGCCCTACAGTTGACCACCGGCAGGTTTACATCACGTGGAGCAATGGCCAGGAACTGTGGGCCGCGGCGCTTACCCACGCGGGCGAGGAAGCCTGGAGTCGGCGGCTGGGGCCGCTCGACTATGGTCACGGATTCGGCGGCTCGCCCGTTGTCGTCGACGGGCGCCTGATCGTCGCGAACGACAACTCGGGCGAAAGCTTCGTCACGGCGCTCGATGTAGAAGCAGGCGAGCCGCGCTGGCGGCGCGAGCGCGCCGCCGGTAAGGAGTCGTATGCGACGCCCGCCGTTTGGCGCGGAGCGGACTGTCGTTTGCAGATCGTTGTTCATAGCACTGGAGAAGGGATGGCCGGGTTGTCGCCGCAGGACGGGGACGTGTTGTGGCAGGTCAAGGACGTCTTTCCCGAGCGATGCGTCCTCTCGCCGCTGGTGGCCGGAGGGCTGGTATTCGGCGGCACGGGCGAGGGGGGCAACGGGAAGAGCTTCACGGCGGTGCGGCCTCCCTCGGCAGCCGGCGGCGAGGCAACGGTCGCGTACGAGCTCAGCAAGAGCCTGCCACAGGTGCCGACTCCGGTGGCGACGGACGATCTGTTGTTCGTATGGAGCGACCGCGGCGTCGCCTCTTGCTATGACTTGCAAACTGGAAAGCTTCATTGGACGGAGCGTCTTGGCGGCAACTATTTCAGCTCGCCGGTGATCGCCGGCGATACGTTATACGCGGTGGCCGCGGATGGCGAAGTGATCGCGATCGCCGCGGATTCGACGTTCAAATTGCTCGGCCGCAGTGAACTGGGCGAGGCGTCGAGCGCCACGCCGATGATTCACCGCGGTCGGATGTATTTGCGGGGCGAGTCATCGCTGGTCTGTTTGTCGGGGGAGCCAGCCACGGTTGATCGATGACGGAATCAGCGAAGATGCGTCGACGGAACGAGGGGCTGGATCGGGCCGCGCTGGAGGAAGGCCAGCTTGTGCGGCTGAACGTGCTGCTGGCTCGCATTTTGCCGGAGAACAAGTTCTACGCGAGCAAGTTCGCCGGCATTCAATTGCCGCTGCGGTCGCTGGAGGAATTTCGGCAATTGCCGCTGACGACCAAGGAGGAGCTTGTCGCCGGCGACGCGACGAATGCGGCGCCGGCAAACCTCACCTGGCCGCTCCAGCGGTATGTGCGGTTTCATCAAACCTCCGGCACGCATGGCCGGCCGATGGCCGTGTACGATTCGGCTGAGGACTGGAAGTGGTGGATCGACTGCTGGCAGTATGTGCTCGACGCGGCCGAGATCACCGCGGCCGATCGGGCGATGCTGGCTTTTTCGTTCGGTCCGTTCATCGGGTTCTGGACGGCTCACGATGCGCTGGTCGCGCGCGGGGCGCTGGTGATTCCCGGCGGAGGGATGACTTCGCGAGCGAGGCTCGATCTCATCGAGCGGACCGGAGCGACGGCGCTCTTCTGCACGCCGACGTATGCGCTCCACCTCGTGGAGATCGCCGAGGAGAGCAAGTTCAATCTCGCTCGTTGCTCGGTCGAGAAGATCGTGGTGGCGGGCGAGCCGGGCGGGTCGATCGCCAGTGTGCGTGAGCGGATCGAATCGGCCTGGGGCGCCCGGGTGATCGATCACGCCGGGGCGAGCGAGGTCGGACCGTGGGGCTATGCCACGGCCGACCATCGCGGCGTGCATGTTTTGGAAAGCGAATTTATCGCGGAGTTCCTGCCGGCCGATGGCGGGTACTCGCAACTGGTCCTCACCTCGCTGGGGCGGCCGGGGTTGCCGGTGATTCGTTACCGCACGGGCGACCTGGTGCGGCCGTCGTGGCCCGAAGGGAAGAACAAGTTCGTCGTGCTCGAAGGGGGCGTGCTTGGCCGGGCGGACGACATGCTGATCATCCGCGGCGTTAACGTCTTTCCGACCGCGGTCGAGGAGATCCTGCGGAGCTTTCCGGAGGTCGTTGAGTACCGGATGACCGCCCGCAAGAACGGCGCGATGCACGAGCTGGCGATCGAGGTCGAGGACCGCCTCGAGAAGCCCACTCGAATCAGTGAGGAGCTCTACCTGCGACTGGGGCTGCGGATCGACGTGCGGCTAGCGCCGCCGGCGTCGCTGCCGCGATTCGAGGGGAAGGGGCGGCGGTTCGTCGATGAACGAATGATCTCGGAAACCGGAGGCTAGCGCGGGCGCGGCTGATGACATCAGCCGGAACGCGCTAGCGTCCGGTTCT
>DASVCM010000357.1:0-2955 GCA_036381635.1 Lacipirellula sp. | reverse complement strand
ACTACATGTGGATGCATGCGTGCTTGTTTGCCGAGGGGGGCGTGCTCGGCGCTGCCGCCGAGAAAAGCGGCGAAGATAACGGTCGACCACACTTCGAGCCGATGCCGGCGGCAACGTTGAATAATCCCTCCCCTAGCCCCTCCCTTCGAGGGAGGGGGATATGGGCGGCGGTAGCGGCGGCGATCATCGGCGTCGCGGCCTTCTCAAGCTGGCTTACGCATCGGCTGACGAGCGACGGTTACTTAGCTGATCGGCCAGCGGCTTCCTCAGCCGACGAGTTAGAAGCGGTCGCCAAAGTCACCGGGACCCATAATTGCCGCTGGCGCGACCAGCAGCATGCGGTCGCCTATGGCGAGACGATCTACGCCGGCCAGCGCATCGAGTTGGCCGAGGGGCTTGCCGAAATCGAATTCTCCGACGGCGCCACCGTGCTCTTGGAAGGGCCCGCGACGTTCGAAGTAAACGCCGCCGACAGAGTAGCGCTGGTCAACGGCCGGCTGGCGGCAGTCGTCCCACAGCAAGCTCGCGGCTTCCGGGTGCATACTTCGGCGCTCGATGTGTTCGACGTCGGCACCGAGTTCGGGCTCGTTGCGCATGAATCCGGCGCCTCCGAGCTGCACGTGTTCAATGGTCTGGTGAAGGCCGACATCCTCGACGCCGCGGGCAAGCCGCTCGAGCGCCTGGAGCTGAACGCCGCCGAGGCGGCGCGGATCAATGCGCTCTCGACCACTGTCGTCGAGTTCCCCGCTGACGACGCCCAGTTCATCCGCAACATCATGCCCAGCTCCGGGCCGCATCACGGCCTGCTGGCCGAGGAGTCGTTTCGCTACCCGGAGGGGCCGCTCGAAGCCCAGAACGGCGGCTTTGGCTGGGCCGGCCCATGGTTCACGACATCGGCCGACGAGGAAGCGGGGCCCGATTCCAACCGCGTGAAGGCGGGCAGCCTCGCGGTGGAGGGCCTCGTTCCCGTCGGCAATCGGGCCATCCTCACCGCCCAGTACAACCGCATTCGCCGGCAACTCGCAACCGCCGTCGGCGGCGTGTTCGACGCCGAGGGGCTAGTCGAAAACCAGGACGACGTCCGGCTGGTGGGCCGCGACGGCCAGCAGGTTTACGTCAGCTTCCTCCAGCGGATTTCCCGGACCGACGACGGCTTTTACGGCGTGGAGCTCCACCGTGGGGACGGCAACGGCAATCGGGTGCTCTGCATCGGCAACGGGGCCGACGGCGCGACCTATGGCGCCACGTCGAATACCAATGTCTATGGCCCGAAAAATCTGGGCGCCCTGGGCAAGGAGAACGCCGAGTCGAACTTCTTTGTGATTAAGATAACCTTCGGGGTGGAAAATCGGGACACGGTCGAGATCTTCCGCAACCCGGAGTCGCTCCGCGATGAGCAGGCGTGCGAGCCGGACGCGGTGCTGCGCGGCAACTTCGCGTTCGACCGCATCAGCATCGCCAGTTTCGACGGCTCCAAGACGCACGAAGTCGATGAGATTCGGGTCGGAACCCATTTCCTCGCGGTAACCGGCCGTTGGGGCAACAATGGACGGCTGCAGCGGCAGATCGCCAAAGGGCTGTCGCCGATGCTGGATGCTCGATCCTGGATCCTCGATATCCAGCATCTAGCATCAAGCATCCAGCATCCAACAGCAGCAGAGGCAGTTCACACTTTGGAGGGGACGCCGCACGAGTGCGGCGGCTAAGTCTTTTTTTGGGAATTCAATCCCGGAGGTAGCATCATGAAGCGATGGTTCGGTCTTTTCCTTGTCGGCCTGATGGCTGCGCCGGCGTCGGCGCAGATCGTCGTCGACGGCACACGCGACGCCGCCTATGGCGGCCCGCTGGCGGTGCAAACCGTCCAAACCCAGTTTGGCGACGCCAATCCCAACGGCGGCAGCGAACTGGACGCCGGCTACGGTTTGCTCTCACCCGGCCTGCTGAATCTCATGCTGACCGGCAATATCGAAGCGAACTTCAACAAGCTGGAGATCTTTATCGACTCCAAAGCCGGCGGACAGTCGGTGTTCGATAGCTCCGGCAACGACAACGCGCAGAACATGGACGGGCTGGTCTTCGACAACGGGTTTACGGCCGACTACCACATCATTGTCCGCCGCGGTTCCGACGGCGGAGGTCCGAAGTTCGATCTCGACTTCGCCGACCTCGGCGCTCAATCGGCGTCCGGATACTTCGACATCCTGGTGGGCGGCGGCGACTCCGGCATCGGCGCCACCGGCACAGGCGTGAACGCCCTGCCGATCGCCGTAGCCTACGACAACAGCAACACGGCCGGCGTGACCGGCGGCACTGCGGCCGCCGACCAAACCGCGGCCGCGGCCGTGACGACGGGTCTAGAGCTCGCCATCGCGCTGTCGGACCTCGACTACGCCGGCGGACCGATTCGCGTGATGGCCGGCCAGAACAACGGCGACCACAACTATTGGTCGAACCAGTTCCTGGGCGGATTGGCTGCGCCGCAGGGCAACCTCGGCGGCGACGGCGCCGGCGGCTTCACGGGCGAAGGCGCCATCGACTTCACGACGCTTGCCGGCGATCAGTTCTTCACGATCATTCCCGAGCCCTCGACCCTGGCCTTGGCTGGGCTGAGCGCTCTGGGCGTCGTGGCGAGCCGGATTCGTCGGAAGAAGTGAGTGTTTGTGAGGAGTTTTCGATTGCATTTCACCGCTGCCCGCCGCTTCCCAAGCGGCGGGCGGCGGCCTATTAAATCGCATCGATCGCGAGCCTTATCGGAGAGGGCGATTAATGTCCAATGCTAAGCACATGCCGCGGCGAACCGCGTTCACGCTGGTCGAGCTCCTGGTGGTGATCGCCATCATCGGCGTCCTGGTGGCGCTGCTGCTGCCGGCGGTGCAAGCCGCCCGTGAAGCGGCCCGGCGGATGCAGTGCGGGAATAACCTGAAGCAGCTTGGACTGGCGTGTCTCAACTATCAC
>DASVCM010000356.1:0-4737 GCA_036381635.1 Lacipirellula sp. | reverse complement strand
GGGCGGAGACTTTGAAGCACTTGCTGTGGTCGGGGCCCTTCTCGTCGAGCATGACGTAGCCGGGCGTCACGCCGTGCTCGCGTTGGGCGAGCTGCTGCAGGAGCGATTTGAAGTTGCCGCCGAATTCGCAGGAGACGGCTGCCTGAATCTCGGGACCGACGTGCTCGAGAATGAACTGTTCGGCGGCGGGCATGCCGCCGTCGAGATAGATGGCGGCCACGAGCGATTCGAACGCCGCGGCGAGCACCGATCGCGGGACGTTTGGGTCGGCGGCCATGCCTTTGCCGAGGATGAGATGGCAGTCGAGGCCAATGGCCTCGCTCATGCGGGCGCACGTATCGCGGCTGACGACGACCGACTTGATCTTGGTGAGCTCGCCTTCGGAGTACTCGGGGTACTGATGGAACAGCCGCTCGCAGACGACCAACCCCAGGATGGCGTCGCCGAAGAACTCCATCCGCTCGTTCGAAGCGAGCCGATGCTGCACGCCGGAGGCGTGCGTCATGGCCGCCTCCAGAAGCTGCGGGTCGCGGAACGTGTAGGCGAGCTTGACCTGGCAAGCTTCGAGATCGCCGCGCAAATCGCGGGCGCCGGACAGAGAATCAGTACTCATCGCAATGTGACCATTGCGGAGGCTTCGCTGACGCAGCGGTTGTTCGCCTGAGGCGAATCGCTGCAGCGGCAGAGCCCTCGCTGCGGATGACGAGCGGCAAAGGTCCAGAAGTGCGGGCCGACGGCGCTCAAAGAACACTCAAAAACGCTTGTAGTAGGCTACCTGGACGGCGGGCGGGCGTCAACGTGGGAAGCATACTGGAGGAAATGCCCAACTGACGAATGACGAAGGACGAATGGCGATTGGGGCGGATCATTCGTCATTCGTCATTCGGGAATTCGTCATTTCTTCCCTTGGCGTCCTTGGCGGTTCAGCCACGACCGGCTCGGCGCTCGGCCTCGCCCTCCCGGAATCATTGCGGGCGGTCTACACTTACTCGACCTGTGCCAATTCTTGACCGCGTCGTTCAGCCATGATCAATACGCTGCTACTGCCGGAACTTCGCGAGATGCTTGCGGCGGATGACCTCGCGGGGCTTGCGGATTTCTGCGACGCCATGCATCCGGCGCGGGCGGCGGAGTTCATGGAGGGTCTTGCGCCCGAAGAGACCTGGCGGGTGCTGCAGACGGCGGAGCCGCAGCGGCGGGTCGAGATTTTTGAGTATCTCGATGAGGGCCGGCAGGTCGAGATTCTAGAGTTTGGCGATCCTCGCGAGACGAGCCAGCTCATCGCCGACATGGCGCCGGACGACCGGGTCGACCTGCTGAAGGAGGTCGAACCGGAGACCGTCGAAGCGCTGATGCCGCTGTTGCCGACCGAGGAGCGGCGAGACATCACGCGGCTCAGCCAGTATCCCGAGGGGACGGCCGGCTCGCTGATGACGACCAGCGTGGCGCGGCTGCCGGAATCGCTGACCGTGGGCGAAGCGGTCGAGGCGATCGCCCAGCAAACGAAGAACCACGAGACGATTTACTACGTCTACATCGTCGACGACGAGAACCACCTGCGGGGGCTGGTGACGGCACGGCAGCTTTTGATGCACCTGGGGACGCCGGAGGAGCCGATCTCCGAGTTGATGCAGCGGGATCTGGTGAGCGTCGAAGCTACCGACGACCAGGAAGCGGTGGCGGCGAAGGTGGCCGACTACAACTTCATGGCGATTCCCGTGGTGGACCACGAGCACCACCTGGTGGGGATCATCACGCACGACGACGTGATCGACGTGCTGCGCGAAGAAGCGGAGGAGGACGCCTACCGGGCGGGCGCCATCGAGCCGCTGGAGGAGACGTATCTCGATACGCCGCTGGTGACGCTGTCGTGGAAGCGGGGGATCTGGCTGAGCGCGCTGTTGTGTGCGTCGTTCCTAACGGTGTTCGCGCTGCAATCGTTTGACGAGACGCTGGACGAGGTTTGGTGGTTGCCCTTCTTCTTGCCGCTGATTGTGTCGTGCGGCGGGAATTCCGGCGGGCAATCGGCGACGCTGATTATCACAGCGTTGACGAGCGGCGAGTTGACGCTCGCCGATCGCTGGCGAGTTTTGCGGCGCGAACTGTTAATGGGATTGATGTTGGGGCTTCTGCTGGCGGTAATGGCTTACGCCTTCGCGTTGATCTCGGTATCGGGGCCGACGCCCCAGGAAAAGCTGGTCATTCCGATAACGCTTCTGCTCGTCGTCACTTGCGGCACCGTTGTCGGCGGAGCGCTGCCGCTGATCTTTCGGCGGCTGGGGCTGGATCCCGCGCTCATGAGCAACCCGTTTGTGGCGGGGATCATCGATATTACGGGGATCATTATTTATATGACCGTGTGCTACGCGCTGCTGCGGCAATTGTAGCGCGGCGAGAGGGCGAAGCTCCTGCTGAGCTGTGAAGCGAGTACGCGGGGCGCGGCTCGGCAGGAGCCTCGCCCTCCCGATCGTGGGTTCGCTACACGTCGAGGACCGGTTGGCCGACGTAGAGCTGCAGGACCTGGCTTTGCACCTTGATGGCGCGGATCAGGACCCAGACCTGGTCGCGCGAGTACTTTTCCGGGTCCGAGGCGGCGAGTTCTTCGAGCTCTTGCGTCATGGCCGCATGCTGGTCGGTGGCGAACTGCAGCTTGAGGCAGGCGTCTTGCGACGCCCTTCGAAGGGCGTCGGCGTCGTCGAGCTGGGTAAGGTCGGCGTGCGCGTTAGCCAGCAGCAGGCAGAGCCGGGCGACGTCTTGCGTCGAGGCATGCGGCTCGAATGCCTGGACGCGGCTGGCGAGTTCTTGGCAAGTCATCGTATGGTTCCTGTCACTGTAGTCATCTCGCTCCGCGAGATGATTTCCCTCTCACGGGCGAGAGGGCTACTATTACGGCAAATTTAGGTCACGTACTTACCCTCCTCCGGCGCCCTCCTGGTGGGTGACCGCGGGTCCGGCGATAACGAAAAAATGGCCGTTTTCAACGGAAAACTTACAGCAAACGATAGCTGGTGATGCAGGTTCGCCACGTGCCGAAACAGCTGGCGCCTCGCGGGTTTTCAGTTGCCGTTGCATAATCGCAACAGACACATTTTTTCCTTAGGGCGATTCAATCATGGCCTCTCTGGGCGTCAATATCGATCACGTCGCTACGGTGCGCGAGGCCCGCAAGACAAACGAGCCGGACCCGGTGTGGGCGGCGTCGTTGGCGGAGCTGGGCGGGGCCGACGGGATCACGCTTCACCTGCGCGAGGACCGACGGCACATTCAGGAGCGCGACCTCCACCTGCTGCGGCAGACGGTGACGGTGAAGCTGAACCTGGAGCTCGCGTGCGCCGACGACGTGCTGCGGATTGCCTGCGAAGCGCGGCCGCACCAGGCGACATTGGTGCCGGAGCGGCGCGAGGAAGTGACGACCGAAGGGGGCCTCGACGCGGCGGGGCAGTACGATCGCGTGGCGGGCGCGGTCAGGCGGCTGCAGGACGCGGGGATCGTGGTGAGTTTGTTTCTTGATCCTGAACCGCGGCAGATTGATGCGGCGGTGAAGATGGGAGCCCAGGCGGTCGAGCTACATACCGGCGCTTATGCCCATGCGACGGCGAAGTTCGCCGGCGACGTCGAGCTGGACGCGCTACGGCAGGCGGCGAAGCATGTCGTCGAATCCAAGCTCACGCTGCACGCGGGACACGGGCTGACCTATCGCAACGTGAAGCCGATCGCAGCGATTCCGGGCATGTGCGAGCTGAACATTGGGCACAGCATCATCGCCCGGGCGATCATGGTGGGGCTGGAGCAGGCCGTGCGCGATATGAAGCGGTTGATCTCGTAGGACGGGTTGACCGCGGAGCGGCAACCCATCAACTCATTTACATGCAACGGGCAGATGGGTTCCCGCTGCGCGGCGAGCCCATCCTACGCAGGCTACAAAGTGAAGCGTGCACCAGCGCACGGCTCGGCGGGAGCCGCGCCCTCCCGTTTCATGCGCTACGCGGATTTGATGCGTTCAATGGTCACTTCGTTGGCGAGCGGTTCGCCGCGTTCGAAGGCGGTGAGATTGGCGATGGTGGCCTCGGCGATGTTCTTGAGGGCGGTCTCGGTGAAGTAAGCCTGGTGGCCGGTGATGAGGACGTTGGGGAACGTGAGCAGCCGCTGGAATTCGTCATCCTGGATGATGGTTTCGGAGAGGTTTTCGAAAAACAGTTCCTCTTCCTGCTCGTAAACGTCGAGTCCCAGGTAGCCGATTGTGCGGTTCTTGAGGCCGGCGATGACGGCTTGCGTGTCGATCAAGCCGCCGCGGCTGGTATTGATGAGCATCACGCCGGGCTTCATGCGGGCGACGGCGTCGGCGTTTATAAGGTGGTGCGTCTCAGGCGTGAGCGGGCAGTGGAGACTGATCACGTGGGACTGCGCGAAAAGTTCATCCAACGCGACGTATTGGCCAATCGCTTTGAAGTGATCGGCAGGATAGAGGTCGTACCCGAGCAGGCGACAGCCCATGGCCGCGAGCGTTTGGGCGAGGATGGCGCCGATCTTGCCCGTGCCGACGATGCCGACGGTCTTGCCGTGCATGTCGAAACCGAGCAGTCCCTCGAGTGCGAAGTTGCCTTCGCGGACGCGGTTGTACGCGCGATGAATTTTGCGGTTCAGCGCGAGGATCATGGCGAGGGCGTGCTCGGCGACGGCGTAGGGCGAGTAGGCGGGCACTCGAGCCACCTTGATGCCGAGCTCGTCGGCGCGGCG
>DASVCM010000355.1:0-2744 GCA_036381635.1 Lacipirellula sp. | reverse complement strand
GGGTGCGGGCTGATCGACGAGTGGGCCCAGACGATGGCCGATTTGCCGCACGATCGGGACGGCCACCTGGCGCTGGCCGGCAAAGTGGATCGCGACACGGTCGAGGCGGCGCTTGACTCGCCGTTCTTTGGCCTGCCGCTGCCGAAGTCGGCGGACCGGTTTGATTTTGACCATGTCGATGTCTCGGCGCTGAGCGTCGAAGACGGCGCCGCCACGCTCTGTGCGGTGACCGCCGAAGCGGTGTACCGGGCCGTGAAGAAGCTGCCAGCCATGCCGAAGAAGACTTGGGTCACCGGCGGCGGAGTGCATCATCCGTTCTTGATGAAACTGTTGGGCGAGCGGCTGGGTGAGATACGCAACGTCAGCGAATTCGGGCTGAACCCCGATACGCTGGAGGCGGAATGCTTTGCCTGGCTTGCCGTGCGATGCCAGCGCGGCTTGCCGCTGACGATTCCCGAGACAACCGGCTGCGACCGGCCGCTCAGCGGCGGCGTGACGGTGACATTCGGCTAGCGGGCGCTCTATATAGCCCGGCCATCTATATAGCCCGGCCATTCTGGCTGGGCGCCGAGCCCGGTCTCCGCAGGTGATTCGCCGTGGCGAGATGGCCCGGCTAAACGAGATGTTGCTAGCAACTATCACTCTTGGGGTTGGTCGCCTGGGCTCGGCCGTTATAATCGCCGCCCCCAACATAGTCATCTCGCTGGAGCGAGATGATTTCCTCTCACGGAGTGAGAGGACTACACTCACCCCGCGAGAAGACAGTGCCTGGTCTGATGAACCGCGGCAAGCGAACGGCTCGATTGGCGAGCGTCGGCGGCTGCGCGGTTCTGGCCCTGCTGACGACCGGCTGCGGGACGACGCGAACCAGCAACACGGCGCGGACCGCGACCGAGCAACTGCTGGTCTCCGACGCGATCGATCGGACGGTCCAGCAGATCAACTTCAAGGTGCTTGAAGGGCAGCCGGTTTACTTCGACGAGCGGCATCTGACGGAAGTCGTCGACAAGGCGTACCTGATCAGCAGCTTCCGGCAGCACCTGCTCGCCAGTGGCTGCATTCTGAAAGACAAGCGCGAGGACGCGACGTTTGTCATTGAACCGCGCGTCGGCGCCGTGGGCACAGACAATCACGACTGGATGGTTGGCATCCCGTCGATCAGCGTGCCGCAGGTGCCGTTGGCGACGGCGCTGCCGGCGGCGATCCCGGAAATTCCGTTTGCGAAGCGGCGCGATCAGCGCGGCGTGGCTAAGGTGGCCGTGTTCGCGTATCGCCGCGAGACGGGCGAACCGGTGTGGCAATCGGGCATGGCCATCAGCGAGAGCCAGGCGAACGACATCTGGGTGCTCGGCGCCGGACCGTTCAAGCGGGGCACGATTTACGAGGAGCAGGGATTAGGTCTGATTGCTTCGGTCGAAGAGGATGTTGCGGAGGAGGAAGAAGACGAGTCGCAAGTTGCGGGAATCGGACAGGAGGCGATCTTTGCCGGCGCGCCGAAAGAGCATCAATTGTCGCCACAAGCAAATGGCGTGATGCAGGCTTCGGCAGAGATGCCCGTGACGGGCGACGTTGGCGGCGGACCCGCCGTCTTGCCGCCGCCGCGGCCGATTTCGGAAGCACCCGCACCAACGACGGAGATTGCCGCCGAAGATCCCGCGACGACTGCGGGGTGACGACTGAGACGTGTTCTCGTCTCCAGTAGCCGCGGGCTAACAGCCTGCCTGTGGAGCGGGAAGAAGTTCCCAATAGGACGCGTGTACCTGCCGCTCCGGCGGCCTGTTAGGCCGCGGCTACTTGGCTTGGCGCCGCCCTGCCCTACTTCACTTCGTCGAAGGCGAGCGGGTCTTCGTGCCGCGGATCGGCGATGCGGATCGACTTCTTGCCGGCGAGCAGATCGTCGAGCAGATTGCCGACCAGCTCGGCCCGCCAGCCTTGCAGCAGCGCCGGCGTTTCCTCGTGATCGAGGCCGCCGAAGCCGAAGCGGTATGCGATCAGCTCGCGGACATCGCTGGCGGTGCCGACCATGCTGGCGGCGACTTCCGCCTGGCGGCAAATCGAGGTGAGCGCCGGCGTGAGGAATTGGCCGAGCAGGTTGAGCTGCGAGGGGGGCTCGCGCTGGCCGCCGCGCTCGCCGCGCTCCAACGGGGCGTCGAGACCGCGGCGGACGGCCGCTGCGAGTTCCTTCGCCTTGCGGCGCAGGTCCCCCCGCTGCAGGCCGCGAATGGCGAGGATTTGGTCCGGCTGGTCGCTGCGCCGCTTGGCGATCTCAACCAGCAGGTCGTCGCGGAGCAGCCGCTTGGGCGGCTGATTGAGCCGACGGGCTTCCTCCTGCCGCCAGTGCCAAAGCTCACGGACGATGGCCAGGTTGCGGGCGTTGAGCGTGCCGATGCCCGAGACGCGGCGCCAGTCTTTGCGGTCCTGCGCCTCGATAATGTTCTGCTGCCAATCGGCTTGCTCCTGGTCGAACCATTGCAGGCGGTCGCGGCGCTTGAGCAGTTGCGTCAGCCGCTCGTGCAGCGGCAGCAGGTAGCGGACGTCCTCGAGGGCGTAGTTGACCTGAGCATCGGTCAGGGGCCGGCGGCGCCAGTCGGTGCGCTGCTCGCCCTTCATCGGCTGCCGGCCCAGGAATCGACCCACCACGGCGCCGTACGAGGCCGGGTACTCCGCGGCGCAGAACGCCGCTGCAAGCTGCACGTCGAACAGCCGCTGCGGCCCTGCCCCGACGGCCCGAAGCATAAAGCTCA
>DASVCM010000354.1:0-3836 GCA_036381635.1 Lacipirellula sp. | reverse complement strand
GGTAATCGTGCCTTGGAATACGCCGCCGCTGGCCAGTTGCGTACTGTCTAGTTCAACGTCTCTCGGAAGGACATCGAAATCCTGCTTATAGTAGCCACTGCCCGAATTGACATATGTGCCGAGTTGAAGATACGACCCGGCGTTGGCCCCCCAATTCGCGGTGTCGATGTAGTAGTCGTAGCTGATCTGATACAATGATTCAGCTATCGCAGCAGCCGACATCGCCACGTAGAACGGATCGGCCGGATTGCCCGAGTTGTACTCGGCTTCCTGGAAGCCGCCGTCGCGCAGGACGCGCATGCGGTTGCTTCCGCCGATGTTGTCGACGGGATACACTTTCGAGCCGTCGGCAAACTTATCGCCCCAACCTTGATCGTCGCCCGTTTCGAAGTCGAACACCGCCGTTTGGGCGTAGCTTTGTGCCCCGCTCAATAAAAGAGCGGTCATCGCAATCACACAGGCTCTTTTCATTAAATCTCCTCCCCAGTTGTTTAGACGAGAACCTCGCGGAGTTGAGCTTCACGTACCCGCCGCGCCAAAAGCCGGCCAGCGGGCGGCGCCCGTCTGCCCTTGAAGGCAACTCAGTAGAACTCGAAATGCCATTAGAAAAGCCAAATGGCGCCCGTTGGGGCGACGAAGCAGATGATAATCATGCGTGACACCGGTTGCAACAAGTTTGGGCGCGGCCGGAAGGGCGGTATTCAGTGACAATACCAAGGGAACGATGCCGCGTGTCGAAGCTGACTAACCGAATGCCGCTCGATTTGTGACACTGGTGCCATATGGTGAAAATGGCTGCAACCTAAAAGCTTCCAAACACTTAGGGCGAGGCAGTCACTTGCCCAAGCGAGGTTTGCGAGCGACTTTGACAGTCTGGTGTCAATTCCAGTGTCACTCGGCGCAGTACACTGCGGGCCGCCTATTTGCTGAAAGTACCGCGTTGGAAGGTACGGCATGAATGAATCTGACGCTTCCAAGTTGATTGACCAGGCTACAGCCGTGCGAGCCCATGCCCACGCTCCGTATTCGCAGTTTGATGTTGGAGCGGCCGTGCTTACCCGTTCCGGTGAAGTCTTCACTGGCTGCAATGTCGAAAACGCTTCCTATGGCCTGACGATCTGCGCGGAGCGCGCCGCGGTGTGCGCCGCCGTAGCCGCCGGACATAAGGAAATTGCCGCCGTCGCGGTCGCCACCTCCGGCGGACATTCGCCGTGCGGCGCCTGTCGCCAGGTTCTTAGCGAGTTCGGCGGAGCGATGGAGGTGATTCTCGTCGACGCCGATGACGTGGCGAAAGTGCGGCGGACTTCGCTCGACAAGTTGCTGCCTGAGCAGTTCTCGCTTTAGGCTGATGGATATGGAGAGCTTGTACCCAGGGCGGACTGGTCGCTTAAGCGATCAGTCCGAAGCGAGGACGCGGTTGCGTACCGCGCGCAGCTTCTCTAGAAGAGCTGGTCCTGGCGCTCGACGAAGCGGTGCCGATCGAGATCTTCCTGCTCCAGCGCCGCGAGGTAGGGGAGATTGCGATACATGTCCTCGTAATCAAGGCCGTAGCCCACGACGAATTCATCGGGGATCGTGAACGCTACGAAGTCCGGCACATAGTCTGTTTCTTGCCGGCCCTCTTTGCGCAAGAGCACTGCCGAACGCACGCTCGCGGGCTTGAAGTCGTGCAGCTTCTCGACCACTTTCTCAAGCGTGTGACCGGTGTCGAAGATGTCGTCCACCAGCAGCACGTCGCGGGCTGTGATATCGAGCATCAGCTCGCTGTTGATGATCAGATCGCCGCGGGTGGTCGTCGCTCCCCGGTAGCTGGAGGCCTGAATCACGCCCACGCGCATCGGCTGGTCGATGTGCCGGATGAGATCGGCTACGAGCACCACGCTGCCGGTGAGCACGCCGACGATTGTGAGTTGCCGCCCCTCATACGCCTGCTCAATCTTTTGAGCCATGGCCCCAACGCCGTCGTGGAGTTCCTCTTTGCTGAGCAAGACCTTCATGAGATTCCTTTCGGAGTTATTTATAAGAGGATGCTCGCGACGCAGGCGTTCATCAGGGAGGCCAGCGTACCGCCAATCATCGCTCGTAGTCCTAAGCGGGCAAGATCACCGCGGCGTTCCGGGGCCAAACCGCCGATGCCGCCAAGCTGGATGCCAATGGAGCTGAAATTAGCGAAGCCGCACAGGGCGTAGGTCATGATCTGGCGCGTCCGCTCGCTTAGCTCGACCGAACTGGTGGCCTCGGCCCACTCGGTCATTTGGCCATAGGCGACAAACTCGTTGGTCGCCATCTTCAGGCCAAGCAATTCGCCGGCGTGCAATACGTCGCCCCGCTCGATGCCAATGAGCCAGGCGAACGGAGCAAACAGCCGACCCAGAATGGCGCCTAGCGACCAAAGGTACTCGCCGTCGGCGGTTACATAGCCGAATAGCGACCCCACCCAACCAATTAAGAGGTTGAAGACCGCAATCAGGGCCAGGAACACAATAAGCATCGCCGCCACGTTCAGCGCCAAGTGCAGGCCGCCGATCGCTCCATTGGCCGTGGCTTCGAGTACGTTGGTGCTCGGATCTTTGACGTCGATCTTCACGTCGCCTAATGTCTTGGGAGTATCGACTTCTGGCTGCAGCACTTTCGCGATGAGCAGGGCCGCGGGCGCCGCCATTACCGAAGCGGCGAGCAGGTGCTGAGGCAGGATGATATAGGTGACCACGCCGTCGACCGTCCGCTTACCCATCTCGACGAGTCCGCCGAGCACGCCGCCCGCCATCGTGGCGAACCCGCCGATCATCACGGCGTTCAGCTCGGAGATCGTCATGCTGCTGATGTACGGCTTGATGACCAGCGGCGCCTCCGTCTGTCCGACGAAGACATTGGCCGCGGCCGAAAGAGTCTCCGCTCCGCTGGTGCCGAGCGTCTTCTGCATCGCCTTAGCGAACAGACCGACAATGAACTGCATCACGCCGTAGTAGTAGAAAATCGACATGAACGCCGAGAAGAAAATGATCGTCGGCAGCACTTTGAACGCAAAAAAGTGCTCGGCAAAATTCTCGCCGAAGACAAACTCCGAGCCTGCATCAACGCAAGCGAGTAGTGCCAGAAAAACATTGCCGATTGAGTCAAATACCGTCGCCCCGATCTTCGTTCGGAGGACGAACAACCCGAGGCCAAACTGCAGCAGCAAGCCGCCGATGATGATCCGCAGACTGACTTTGCTCTTGTGTGAGCTCATCAGCCAGGCCAGGCCGATCAGCACGAAGAGACCGAAGAAGCTGATTAGTCGTTCCATGGAGGAGGACCGTAGGACAATAGGACCGTAGGACTATAGGACCGTAGGACTATAGGACTATTCGGAAAGCTCAAGCGTCAATTACCGCAGTCCCCATGGTCCTATAGTCCCATGGTCCTAGGATCCTCTTCATTCATGCGGCTCGATCGTATTGAAGATCCGGTCGCCCGCGTCGCCGAGTCCCGGCACGATGAACTTCTGCGCATTGAGCTCCGGATCGATCTGGCAGAGGTAAATCTGCGCCTCTGGGAATTGTGTGGAAACGGCGTCGACGCCGTCCTGCGCGGCGATCAGCGACAGCACCTTCACTTGCGGCACGCCCCATTCGCGGAGCGTCATCAGCGCCGCGGTCGCCGAGCCGCCGGTGGCGAGCATCGGATCGAGGATCAGCGCCACGTCCACCGGCCGCTTGGGCGGGAGCTTGTCGTAATATCGCACCGGCTGGGCCGTGCTTTCGTCGCGGTACAGGCCGAGGTGCCAGACCTCCGCCATCGGCAGCAGATCAAGGACCGGATCGACCATGCCCAGTCCGGCTCGCAGGATCGGAACC
>DASVCM010000353.1:0-2982 GCA_036381635.1 Lacipirellula sp. | reverse complement strand
CGATTGTCCTCCGAGTACTGATCGTCCTCGGGCGGCACGATGCGGGCTTCCAGCTCCACTCGGCCGACGGCGGCGGGTTCGATCTCGAACGCGACGGCAATCGGTTCGCCTTCGGCCTCGATCGTCGCCGACTCCTGGCCGATGCGGACCGCGGCGGCAGCGCCCTCGCGAGCGTACAGCTCGACTTGGAACGTTCGCCCGGCGTAGCCCTCGGCCTGTACGACGGCACGGACGACCGCTTTGTCGTCGGGGAACGCCCGCGACGGGGCGATCAGCTCCTGGATGCGGACATTGCGACGCGGCTGCGTCGAGCCGACGCCGACGGTGATAACCGGCGCCTTCCGCCCCTTTGCCGTATCGGCGATCGACAAAGGATCAACGCCGAGATTCTGTCCGCCGTCGGAGAAGGTGTAGACGCCGGCGAGCGGACCGCCGGATTGGTCGCCCAGCACGGCGGCGAGGGCGTCGCCGAGGCGCGTTTCCGCGCCGAGAGGCTTCAGACTATCGGCCAGGTTCACGTAAACATTGCCCTCCGCGGCGTCGGGACTTGCCTGATCTGAGGACGCGTCGGGCTGATTCTCGGGCGTCTTGGAGTCGGGCTTGTGGCGCTTCCACTGAGCGACGCGGCGCAGCTCGGAATCGAATACCGCAACCGTCACATCGTGCTGCTTGCGCAACTGCTCGATGAAGGGCGCCTCTTCGAGAGCATGCAGCACGGCTTCGCTGCGGCTGATGTTTTGGTTATCCGTCGACTTCTCATCCTGCACCGACATGCTCTGACTGGCGTCGACCAGCACCGCGACGCGCGACTCGGTGACAATCTGCTGGTCGGTCCGCTTTAGCGGCGACAGGAAGAAGATCATCGCGCCGGCAAACGCAATCAGCCGCAGCCCGGCCAGCAGCACGCTCCGCCCGGGCGGTATCGATGCACTTTCGCGGCGATACTGCCAGGCGACAAACAGGGCAATCAGCGCGGCGACCACGGCGACGCCGGCCCAGAGCCAACGCGGATCGTCGAATTGCTCGGCCCGGCCGAAGCGGTAGCTAACCAGCCCTCCAGACTCCGGCGTGCCGTAAACCGCTTTCTGCGCGAGCAGGTAGAGCTGCGAACTCATGCGGCCCTCCGCTCGGCGCCGGGATGGTAGCTGACGGCCACGGCAAAGAGCTGCTCGGCGATCAGCACCCCGGCGAGTGCGTAGAGCAGCGCATCGCTCAGTCGGACGCCGGCCAGTTCCTCTTGGGCCTCCGAGAATTCGGAGGCCAGCGAGAATTCGTAATCGACGCCCCGAAGCCGCTCGGCGAGCTCCGCCTGCTCCAGCAGATCAAGCTCGCCTTCGCCCGGCGCCACGTTCACCGCGGCGTAGCGCATCTCCGGTTTGCCGTCGCGGGTGGTGAGATCGAACTGCCAGACGCCGCTCTGCGGCTTGCCGGGCGCCTCGATGACGTATTGGCCGTTGGCGGCCGCGGGGACGACCGTCGCGGCGGCGCCGTCGGTCACGCCCGGGGCGCGGATGCGGACCTCGGGCTGGTAATCGGCTTCGGCGATCGTTAGCCGCACGGGCTCGTCAACGCCGTAATCGTCGAACCGCCGCTGCGTCGCCGACAGGTAGCCGACCAGCTCGTTGGCGAAGACCGGGAAGACGGGATTAACCGCCAAGTTGCTCCACTCGCCCAGCTCGGTTGGCCGCGGCGAAAGCTTGCAGAGGTGCACGATGACGCGACCGTCGCCGAATTCTTTCTCCAGGGAGAGCGGCGCGCCGTTGCGCACCCGCGCGATGATGCGGGCGTTGCCGGACTCCGGCGGCGACCAGGCTGGCTGCAGGGCGTAGTAAAAGTTCACGCGGGCGACGGCCAAAAAGCTGTTCCGCTGGCCGGCGAAGATGCGGAAGATCGGATGGTCGGTGACGCGAACGTCGCCCGCGGCTTCGTCGGCGTCGCGCAGCAGTTGCGACGGGACGTTCAGCGGCGCCGGCAAGAGTCCCACGCCATTGCGGTACAGGCGCTCGTTGTAAAACCGCGGCTGCGTCTGGCCGCCGAGGAATATCGCCAAGCCGCCGCCGCTCTTGACGTACTCTTCGAGCGCGGCCACTTCGGCGTCGTCGAGCCGCGGCACGTCGAGCAGGCAGATCGCGGCGAACTTCGACAGCTCTTCGTGCTGCCGGAGGAAGCTGGGCGGCTCGACCTGCGGACTCCAGCCGGCGGCCTTGCGCCCGCCGGGATCGAGGGCGGTGCGAAGGTAGCGGCCGTCGTCGCCTTCGGTCGAGCCGTCGACGATTAGCACGGGAAACATCGCCGGAATGTCGGCCGCGAAATAGCGGACGTTGTCGGTTTCGACGGCGTCGCTTTCGAGGCTGGCGGTGAGTTGATGCGCGCCGGCGTTCGGAAAGGTGACGCGAAACCGCCGCGTAGCCTCCTCACCGGGAGGGATCTCGTCGATCTCGACGGCCGGCAGCCGGGCGCCGTCCTGTTCGACCGCCACGGTCACCGCAGAAGCGGGCGCCTCGCCGTAGTTGGCAACCGTCACTTCCATCCATGTTTCAACGCCGGCGGCGCGAATGCCGAACTCCGGCGCCAGCCGCGTGATGGCGAGATTCGGCCGCTCGTCGTACACGCATTGCACCAGCAGCAGCTTGCCGACGCGCTCGCGCAGGCGGCCAATGAGCTGGCGAAGCTGGGCATGCTCCTCCCAATGAGGCCGGCGGAAGTCGGTCAATAAATACGCAATGCGGGTCTCGTCGAGCGTCGGGTCTGGCAGGCGATTGGCCGCTTGCAGCGCTTCGACGGGGCCGGCGTCGCTCTCGGAAGGATCCAGCGATCCGAGGAAGCGATCGAGCTCGGTCATCAACTCAGCGTCGAGCGGCCGGCGGTCGATCTCAGGTCCAGCGCCCGCGGCAAGATTCTTGGCTTCGGAGAATCGAAGCAATGTGACGATCTGGTTTTCCGACCTGCCGCGGGCCTGGTCGAGAATTCGCGAAACCGCTT
>DASVCM010000352.1:0-3002 GCA_036381635.1 Lacipirellula sp. | reverse complement strand
GGGCGTTTGCCGCGTGCCAAGACCAGCGGACTTGAGGATGCGGTCGGCCGCGTCGGCGCCGAGGCCGTTGAACGTGTTGATGAGGAACTGCCGGACGGTGCGAGCGTCAGTCTCTTCCAAGAGATCGAACAGCAGATCCTTGTCCACGTTCTGCGTCGCGGCCGCGCCGCCATAGGCCAGGCCGACTTCGATCTGAAACGGATTGCCCCGATATACGGCCGGCGGACGGGTCGCCGCGGCGTAGAATTCGCCGGGCACCACTTGATGCAGGCCCTTGAGGATTAGCTCTTCGCCAATCGGACAAATGCAGTCAGTCGCCGGCGGCGAGATTTTTGTCCCCTGAATGGCCTGAAACAGGGCGTCGGCTTCTTGCCGACCCATCCGCTTCGCCCAAGAGCGCGGCGAGACTTTGGCCGTGTTGCAGATCTTGCGCGCCACCGCCGGCGTTACGCGCGAGAACTTCTGCACGAAAAACTGCGTGATCGTCTCGCCATCGGCTTCGCTCAGCATCGCCGCCAGGCGGCCGAGCTCCACGCCATACGGATGCGGCAGAATCTCTTTCGGTTCCGGCGGCAGCTTGTCGGCCGCCCGTACATAGTCGCGAGTGGTTCCTTCCGGATCGGTGTAGTGCAGCGTGATGTGCGGGTTGGCGATCGCCGTTTGATAGAGGTATTCGTCCACGCTGCCGCGGCCGCGAATGAACTTGGCCTCCAGCTCGATGGTCACGCGCGTGCCGTGGGGGACGTCGACCCACTCGATGCCGTGCTTGTCGATATACTGCTGGCCCTTGTCGCCGGGCGGGATGTCTTCGCCCTCGCCCTTGCCGTTGAGGATCTTGGCTTCGTTGCGCTTCGTGTCGATCTGGATCTCGAAGTAGTGGGCCGGCTTCTTGGCGCCGATCCGCGAGACGATCTTCACCGGCTTGCCGGTCGTCTGCACGCCGTACATGCCGGCGGCGCTGATGCCGATGCCTTGCTGACCGCGGCTCTGACGCAGCCGATGGAACTTCGAGCCATACAGCAGCTTGCCAAAGATGTTGGGGATCTGCTTTTTGACAATGCCCGGGCCGTTGTCCTGGATGCCCACCTTATAGCGGTCGCCAGCGGTTTGCTCGATGTGGACCCAAATCTCCGGCAGGATGCCCGCCTCTTCGCAGGCGTCGAGCGAATTGTCGACCGCTTCCTTGATCGTGGTAAGCAGCGCCTTGCGCGGATTGTCGAAGCCCAACAGGTGGCGGTTCTTTGCAAAAAACTCGCTCACCGAAATGTCGCGCTGCTTGGCGGCCATCGACTGGGCCGTGGCCCGGCGCGTCGGCTTGCCGTTGCGCTCGGCGTGGACCTCGCCGTTGGTCGAAGGTTCGTCGTCGAGGTGTGCGGTTTCGCCGTTAGTCTCGTGAAGCGGCGCATCCGCCCTTGCCTTGAGCCGTCGCGCTGCCTTCCCCGCGGCTGGCTTCTTCGCAGCCTTCGCCGGCACGGGCTTCGTCGTGATCTTCTTCCGGGTCGCCAAGGCGACGTCTCCTGTCGTGTAAGTGCGCCAACAATCTCAGTGTGGCGCCTAGAAAGATTGTGGGAGGCCTCTCCGAGGCCGATTTCGCGTACCATCTCGTCCGCGTTATCGGCGTCAGAGACGCCTCCCACATTTTGCCCTTAACTCGGCTGCGCGGCAGCGCGAGAAGATGTAGCGATTGTCCTGATTATACCCCCGCCCGCCGAGGCTTCTACCTCGCTTTTCGACGCTACCACCCGCACAAGCGGTGCGAGTGGTAGGGGCGGAACATAAAAACTCATCGTCACAGGCCGGACCGTCCGACACCATGATCAGCAACTGACTCTCGGACCGTTCCCGCACGGCCTGAGCCCTGCCTGCAGTCCAACCAGATTAAGCCCGCCTCCGCACTTCGGACTGGTCGCTTAAGCGACCAGTCCGCCCCCGGGTGCACGGCCTCGGCGCCAGCATCGGCGCCCTGAGCGCCGCTTGGGCGCCCGGAGTGCGTCTGTCCGCAAAGACCCGTTTCTCTCGACAAGGAGCGTTTTGATGTCCACCCGCCTGATGGCGACGGCCCTCGTAGCCGTCCTCTCCGCCGCCGCGGTGGCCCCGCGCAGCTCGCAAGCCGAGCCGTGGCGCCGCGTAATCAGCTACCAGAGCAAGAACGACCTGTTCGCCAATTACTACGAAGGCCCGAACCCCAGCGGCGTCCCGACCGCGATGTACGTCTCGCCGCGGCCCGTGCCGGTGAACGTCGGACATACCTACACGACCTACCAGCCATTCATGCCGCATGAGTACCTGTACCGTCACACGCGGTCGCACTACGCATACTGCCCGGGCTGCGGCTGGTCGCGCTCCAAAGTCCGCTACCGCACCGGCGGCCTGTGGCTCGACCACTGGTGGCACGAAGCCAAGCACGGCGTGAACATCTATCCTTACTGAGAGCTGCCAAGGGGAGGGCGAAGCCGAGCGCCGAGCTGTGTACCCTGTCACCCCGAGGTCTGCCGAGGGGTCCGCTTTGCTCGCGGCAAATTCCTTCACGGCTCGGCGGGAGCCTTTCCCTCCCCATAAATCGATCAACACTCAACACGTTTCACAAGGAAGTCGAACGTGAACAAGCTACTAGCAATCGGCGCCCTCGTTGCGGCCGCGTTCGCGGCTTGCCCGACCGAGGCGACCGCCCAAAGCCCGTACCTGTGGCCGAACATGCGGGCCCAGTCGTACAATTGGCACGCTAACTACGTCTACACCGACTACGGCCGGCCGACGTCGCTGGTCGTGCCGCCGACGGCCGATCTGCAAACCAATTGGAGCTGGGGCGCCCCAAGCCTCTGCATCTCGCGGATCGATCATCAGTTCACGCGGAACTACCCGGGCGCGGGTCCGTTCGTCGCGGGCCGGCCGTTCCGCTACACGCCGGCGTGGCCGCAGAGCACGAACCAGTTCGGCGTCTATTACGTTCGCGGGCCGTGGTATCCCACGCAGCCGTAAGGACGGTCTGAATCTCCTCATCC
>DASVCM010000351.1:0-5874 GCA_036381635.1 Lacipirellula sp. | reverse complement strand
TGGAAACGACGGTGCTCGCCCTTGCCGTCGTAGTTGATCACGCCGTCGCGAACGGTCCAGTGGCCCTCGTGCCAGGGTTCGACTTGCCATTGGTCTAGCGAATCGCCTTCGACCAGCGGAACGTAACCGCGGTCGCGGAGTTCAGTTTCGCTCAGTTCGAGAGGGCGAGGCTCCTGCCGAGCCGGGTGGCGTGTACCAGCGCCCGGCTCGGCGGAAGCCTCGCCCTCACCGAAGAGGACGAATGCGAACGCGGTTAGAAGAACAGCCATGCGCGGCATTCAGGACTCCGGTTTGGGATCGACGCGGCGGTAGGCTTCGATGACGGCCCGTTCGCCTTGGGCGCCGGGGCGGGAGTTGCCGTGCTCCAGGCCGACGATGCCGCGGTAACCTTTGGCGTAAATGTGCTGCAGGACGTTGGCGTAGTTGATTTCGCCGGTGCCGGGCTCGTGGCGGCCCGGGTTATCGCCGGTCTGGAAGTAGGCGATCTCGTCCCAGCAGCGATCGATATTGGGGATCAGGTTGCCTTCGGTGATCTGCTGGTGGTAAATGTCGAACAGAATCTTGCAGGAGGGGTGATCGACGGCCCGGCAGATTTGGTAGGCGTGGTCGCTGCGGGAGAGGAAGACGCCGGGGTGATTGGTCTTGGTGTTCAGCGGCTCCAGCACCATCACCAGCTCGTGCGGGCCGACGATGTCGCAGCAGCGCTTCAGCAGTTCGATGGCCGAGGCCGTTTGGTAGCCCAATTCGAGCTTGGGGTTGGCCAGGCCGAGGACGACGGTGAGATGCCGGGTATTCACGCGCTTGGCAACGTCGATGCTCTCGCGCAGGGCGGCCAAAACCTCCTCGCGCGCCGCTTCATCGCCGCCCGCGAAGTTCACCTTTCCCCACACGCCGCGCAGGGCCGAGATAACGCCGAGCTTGATGCCGACGCGCTCCATCGTGGCGGCGATTCTCTTCTGCTCTTCGACTGGGCGGCCTTTCATGCCGTTGTCTTCCCAGCCGCGGAAGCCCTGCCCGGCGGCGAACTCGAGCTGTCCCTGGAGGCTCTTGCCGCCAAGACGGCGGAACATGCCGAAGTGGGGGCCATAGTTCAGCGTGAACGGCTTGCCGGCCTCCGGCGCCGCGGCGAATGCGCGCGAAAAGGAAACGGTTGCAGCCGCGTTCAGAGAGAACGCCGCGCATGCTGCTCCCCTCGACAAGAATCGGCGTCGATCCACGGCTGGCTCCTTAAAGGCTTTGTCTAGAAACTCTGTGGGAGCGGTCTCTGACCGCGATTTCTGTGCGCCGCTCCACAAGTTGTTGTGGTGCGAAGCGTCATCGGCGTCGGCGACGCCTTCCACAGTCGACTTCTTGATCAAGGCCGCTCCTACGCAATCGTCGTCTTGCCGGGGATGGCGACGGCGTAGCTGCCGTCGTCGCGCGGGTTGACGGGCGCCTCGGCGTTCCAGTCTTCAGCGTCGGTGGTGAGCCGCTGGTCGGAAGCCAGGGCCTCGTCCCAGGTGACGACTTTGCCGGTGTACGTCGCCATCCGGCCCAGAATGCCGGTGAGCGTGCTCGTGGCGCCGTAGTCGGCTTCGTTGTGGGCTTTGCCAGTGCGGATGGCGTCGAACAGCACGTCGTGCTCGGTCTGGTAGGCGCCTTTGCGGCCCCCGGGGTTGCTCTTGGAACGCCAGACGCGCTTGCCGTCCGCGATAATTGTTGAAGCGACCGCCGTGTTCAACGTCCCCTTCGTGCCGGCAAAGCTTTCGCCGACCTGGTTCCAGCAGCCGGGAATCTGGCGGCACTGGCTGTGTAGTTTCAGTCCGTCGTCGTAGGTGAACTCGACCATGTGGTGATCGTAGATGTTGCCATACTCGTGACCGGTCCGCATTTGCCGGCCGCCGACGCCCTGGGCTTCGACCGGATGCTTGCCGACGAACCAATTACAGGCGTCGAGGTTGTGAACGTGCTGCTCGCAGATGTGGTCGCCGCTGAGCCAGGTGAAGAAGTACCAATTGCGGACCTGATACTCCAATTCGGTCATATCGCCTCGGGGAACGGTCGTCTTGCCGGGGAAGCCGGTGTTCCAGTAGCAGCGCATCGACGTGAGATCGCCGATGGCGCCGCTTTGGAATTGTTCGAGCGCCTGATGATAGACCGGCTCGTGGTGTCGCTGCAGACCAACGCCCACTTTGAGGTCTTTCTTCCTGGCTTCCTCGGCGGCCGCGAGCACTCGCTTCACGCCGGCGACGTCGGCGGCCACCGGCTTCTCCATAAAGACGTGCTTGCCGGCGTTAACGGCGTATTCGAAGTGCTTAGGCCGAAAGCCGGGCGGCTCGCACAGCAGCACCACGTCGACGCTGCTGTCGATCGCCTTGCGATAGGCGTCCAGCCCGACGAATCGCCGTTCCGGCGGTACGTCCATACGGTCTTTGACGCCGAGGCTGGGATCGCGATCGTAGGTTCGCTGCCAGCCGCGCTGCATGACGTCGAGGCAGGCCTCGAGTCGGTCGGAGAAGGCGTCGGCGACGGCCCAAAGCTTTACGGATCCGTTGGTGCTGAGCGCTTGCACGGCAGCGCCGGCGCCGCGATTGCCGCAGCCGATGAGCGCGACTTTGATCGTGTCGTTGCCGGCGGCGTGGACCAGCGTCGGCGTGACACTGGTGAGCGCCGCGCCGGCGCAAGCGGCGGCGCCGGTCGTGAGGAATGTCCGTCGAGACGATTCAAAACGAGTTTGATCCGCGTCGGCCATGGATTTCTCGCGCGAGGAGGCTTGTTGTTTTGAAAGCGAAATAATAGACTAGGTGCTTGTGACTCGGTTTTCAAGTCCTGCTGGGCCACGCGCGCTGCTCCGGCGGGCAGGTTTGCCCGCGGCTGATAGCCGCCCACCGCCGACTGCCCACTTCCGATGAAGATGAAGCCCAAAGTCGCCGCCGCGCTGGAATCGTCGCTGATTCAGCACCTGCGGCTGCGGGAGGGCGTCTCGCGCGTGGAGCTGGCCCGGGCGATGGACGTGGCGCCCTCGACGGTGGGGCTGTACGTCGATCGCTTGATCCGCAACGGGCTTTTGCGGGAGGGGACCAAGGCCCGCGGGCAGGCGGGGCGGCCGCCGATTACGCTCGAGCTCAATCCCGAAGCGGGGCACTTCGTCGGCGTCGATTTCGAGGCGCGGCAACTTTCGGCGGTGGCCGTCGATTTCTCGCAGCAGATTCTCGAGCGGCGGCAGACGTCGATCCGGGCGAGCGATACGGCCGACAGCGTGATCGATAAGATTAACGACGCGATCACCGCGGTCGCAGGCCGCCGGTCGCTGTTGGGGATTGGCGTCGCCGTGCCGGGGTCGGTGGATGACAAGCGCGGAGTGGCGCTCCACTACCAGTTCATTCGCAACTGGCGAAACGTGCCGCTTGTCCGACGACTGCGCGAGCGGTTCAACGTGCCGATCTATTTGGAGAACAACATCCGCTCGATGGCGCTGGCGGAACGGTGGTTCGGCCAGTGCATGGGCGTGGACGACTTCGTGTGCGTGGGCATTCGCAGCGGCATCGGCGCCGGGGTGGTGATCAAAGGCGAGCTTTATCGCGGCAAGAACAATTTGGCCGGCGAGATCGGCGGCTGGTATCGCGGTTGTGACGGGGATGGCGCCGAGGGATTTGCGACGCTTGAGCAGCAGGCTTCCGTGCGGGCGATTCTTGCGCAGATTGCGGAAGCCGCGGCGGCGGGCGACGAGACGACATTGAAATTGCGAGCTGGCCAGCCGGCGGCGCTGGAGGATGTCTTGCCGGCCGCGCGCGCCGGCGATCCGCTGGTGCTTAGAGTTCTGCGGCGTGCGGCGACTTCGCTCGGGCAGGTGATCGGCCAGATGAATCTGCTGCTGAGCCCCGAGCAGATTGTCATCGCGGGGCCATTGGCCGAATTGGGCAGCGCGTTTCTCGATCCGATGCGGGAGGTGGTCGCGCGGCTGGCGCCACCGCTGCATGCCGAGCCGCCGCGGATCGTGGCGTCGCAACTCGGGGACTATGGCGGCGCGTTGGGCGCCGCGGCCATCGCCGTTCATCAATTCATGCCGGCGCGATAGGAGACATTGAGTGGCAGGCGTTAGCGAGTTGTCATCTGAGCGGAACTTTACATTACACAGCGGCGATGCCATGCCGGCGGTGGGGCTGGGGCTGTGGAAGATCGATCCCGCGCAGGCCGCCGGCGTGGTGGTCGACGCGGCAGAGCTCGGCTATCGGCACTTCGATTCGGCGAGCGACTACGGCAACGAGCCGGCGACCGGCGAAGGGCTGCGAAAGATTCTTAGCACGGGCGTGTGCCGGCGGGAGGAGCTGTGGGTGACCTCGAAGCTATGGAACACCAACCATCGGCCCGAGCATGTGCGGCCGGCCTTGGAACGCTCCTTGCGCGATCTGCAGCTTGAGTATCTTGATCTGTATCTCATCCACTTCCCCATCGCGCTGGAGTACGTGCCGCTGGAGACGCGGTATCCGGCCGGTTGGTTCTTTGATCCGGATGCGGCGTCGCCGCGGATGCACCCGGTCAAAGTTCCGATCCAGGAGACGTGGCGGGCGATGGAAGCGGTGCAGCAGGCGGGGCTGGTGCGGAACATTGGCGTCAGCAATTTTGGAACGTCGCTGCTGCGCGATCTGCTGTCGTATGCCGAGACGCCGCCGGCGGTGCTGCAGGTCGAGCTGCATCCTTATCTCACGCAGGAGAAGCTGGTTCGTTTCTGCCACGAGCAGGGCGTCGCGGTGACGGGCTTTTCGCCGCTGGGCGCAGGGTCGTACCTGCAATTGGGGATGGCGGAGGCGAATGAATCGGTGCTGGAAGAGCCCGTGGTGCAGGAGATTGCCGAAAGGCATGGCCGCACGCCGGCGCAAGTGGCGCTCCGCTGGGGCGTTGAGCGGGGGACGTCGATCGTGCCGAAGTCGACCCGGCCGGAGCGGCTGCGCGAGAATTTGGCAATCTTCGACTTTGAACTCTCGGCGGCGGAGATGGATTCAATCTCAGCGCTCAATCGCAACCGCCGGTTCAACGATCCCGGCGTCTTCTGCGAGGCTGCGTTCAACACGTTCTTTCCTATTTACGAATAATCCACTCCCTTTCGGAGAATGTTTCCATGGCCGGGCAAACGCTTGATGTATCCCCGATCCGCGTCGCCGGGCAGCAGACGGCGTACGGCACGGAGTTTCCGCTGGTGCTGGCGTGCAACACTACGGACGTGACGGTGGAGGATGCGGCGGCGTGGGTGGGCGAGCATCGCGAGACGCTCAAGGCGCAAGCCAGCGAGCACGGCGCCATTCTGTTCCGCGGCTTTCCGGTGCGGACGGCGGAGGATTTTGATGCGTTTGTGTCGGCGCTCGATCTGCCGAATTTCCCGTACAACAAGTCGCTGTCGAACGCCGTGCGCGTGAACTGGACGGAGCGGGTGTTCTCGGCCAACGAGGCGCCGCCGTCGGTGACCATTTATTTGCACCACGAGATGGCGCAGACGCCGATGTTTCCGGCGCAGATCTTCTTTTTTTGTCAGACGGCGGCTGAGGAAGGGGGCGAGACCCCCATCTGCCGCAGCGACGTGCTCTACGAGCGGCTGGCCGAGCAGTGTCCGGAGTTCATTCGCAATTGCGAGGAAAAGGGACTGCAATACACCAACGTGATGCCGGGCGAGAACGACGCGCAGTCGGGGATGGGTCGTAGTTGGCAGAGCACGCTGGGCGCGGCGACGCGCGAAGAGGCAGAAGCGCGGCTGGCCGAGCTGGGCTACTCGTGGAAGTGGCTCGACGACGGCTGCCTGCAAGCGACCACCCCCGTGCTGCCGGCCGTGCGCGAGCTGCCTAACGGGCGGAGGGCGTTCTTCAATCAACTCATCGCGGCTTTTCAGGGCTGGAAGGACGT
>DASVCM010000350.1:0-4197 GCA_036381635.1 Lacipirellula sp. | reverse complement strand
GCTGCAGAGCGAGACGCCGGCGAAGTACCAGTATCCCGGCATTCCCACCACCTGCGACGGGGCCGAGACCGTCGTCTGGGCCGAGACCCGCATCAGCCAGGGCTCGGGCGCCTTCCCGATCACCAGCAGCACCACCATGGGCGGCGGCTTCAACGCCGCCGTCGCCGCCGGGGCGCCGAACCTCTGGGGCGACCAGCTCGTGTTCGTCGAGCCGGAGAGCGAGCACTCCTCGGCCACCTTCTGCGAAGGATTCGCCGTGGCCGGCGGCCGGGTCACCAACTTCACCTCCGGCCAGGGGCTGGTGCTGATGAAGGAGGTTCTCTATACCATCTCCGGTAAGCGGCTTCCCGTTGTGTTCAACATCGGCGCCCGGGCGCTCACCAGCCACAGCCTGAACGTCCACGCCGGGCATGACGACATCATGAGCGTCGCCGACGTCGGCTGGGGGATGCTTATCGCTCGCAACGCCCAAGAAGCCGGCGACCTCTGCCTCATCGCCCGCCGCGCCGCCGAGGCGAGTCAGACGCCCTTCTTCAACGTCCAGGATGGGTTCCTCACCACGCACACGGTCGAGAGCGTGCGGCTCTCGGAGCCGGAGTTCATGAAGACGTTCATCGGCAAGCCGGAAGAGAAGCTCGTCAACATGATGGACCCGGCCAATCCGATCATGTCGGGCGTGGTGCAGAACCAGGACTCGTACATGAAGGGCAAGATTGCCCAGCGGTGGTACTACGACCAGGTCACCCCGGCCCTGGAGGAGGCGTTCGAAGAGTTCCGCCGCAACACGGGCCGCAGTTACGACTTCGTGGGGCCCTATCGATGTGCAGACGCCGAGTACGTCATTGTCGGCATGGGCTGTTTCATGGAGACGGCCCAAGCGACGGTCGAATACCTCCGCGAGCGCGGCGTGAAGGCCGGGTGCCTGAACATTTACTGCTTCCGCCCGTTCCCGGCGGAGTACATCGTCCGCGAGCTGAAGAACTGCATCGCGTTCTCCGTGCTGGAGCGGATGGACGACCCGCTTTCGACGACCGGCAACCATTTGGCCCGCGAGATCAAGGCGGCGTTCTGCGACGCGCTGATCGGGCAGAACAGCCTGGAAAAGGTGGATCGCATTCCGCGGATCTACACCGGCTGCGGCGGCCTCGGCAGCCGCGACGTGCGGCCGGGGGACATCATCGCCATCTTCGACAATATGATCCAAGACGGGCAGGACTACTTCTGCGTCGGCGTGCATCATCAGCTCGCACTGCGAGTGACCGACAACCCCGACCTGCGGCCCAGCGGCGCCTTCTCAATGCGCGGCCACTCGGTCGGCGGCTTCGGCTCGGTGACGACCAACAAGGTCATTGCGACGATTGCAGGCCAGGTGTTCGGCAAGGACGTGCAGGCGTATCCCAAGTACGGCTCGGAGAAGAAGGGCCTGCCGACGACGTATTACCTGACAATCGCCGACAGCCACATTTTCACCCACAGCGAGCTGGAGCGGGTGGACCTGGTGGTGCTGAACGACACGAACGCGATGTTCAGCGGCAATCCGCTCAAGGGAGTGGTCGAAGGGGGCGCCATCTTCATGCAAAGCCCCTACGCCAGCGCGGCCGACGTGTGGGCGCGGATTCCGCTCGCGCACAAGAGCACGATCCGCCAGCAGCACTTGCGGGTGTACTACATCGACATGGTGAAGATCGCCCGCGAGGTGACGGCCATCGCCGACCTCGAAATGCGCATGCAGGGGATCGTCCTACTCGGCGCATTCCTGAGGCTGACGCCCTACGCCCAGACAAGCGGCATGAGCGACCAACAGGTGTACGAAGGCGTCGAAGCGGCATTGCGCAAATACTTCGGCAAACGCGGCGAGCAAGCGGTGCAGGACAATCTAACTTGCGTCAAACGCGGCTACAACGAAATGCAAGAGGTCCCGCAAGAAATGGTCCACGCCGAACCAACAAGCAACGGACACGCCTAGGCAAACAAGCACACGCCGCTATCAACGAACAAACTCTCTTAACAATCCTTTGCGTCCTTTGCGACCTTCTGTTCAACGCATCTGTATTAACAGAAGGTCGCAAAGGACGCAAAGGAAGAGAATGGGGATTAAATAGTCCGTATTTTCACCTCATTGAGGTCTATGATGTCGACAATTGATGTCCCGCGCTCGATGAACCAGTCCAACGAGCGCGACCCGTACAACAACAACAGCTACGGCACGACAGTTGACCGGGAGTATATCGGCGTCTCGCTCCCCGTGCTCGACGTGCACGACTTCAATGACCGCATCATCCGCGGCTACGAGGAAGGTTACGGCGAGGAGGAGCTGCCCGCCGATCTATCGACGGCTCGCTCGCTCATTCCCGCCGGGACGGCGACGCTCCGCGACTTCAGCTACGTTGCCCCGGAGATCCCCCGCTATATCCGAGACAATTGCACGGGCTGCATGGACTGCGTCACTGAATGCCCGGACACCGCCATCCTCGGCAAGGTGCTCGCCGAGTCGGACTTCGAGGGCAAGCTGCAGACCATCGATACCGAAGCCGACCGGCTGATGTTCGAGGAGCAGTGGTCGCGCACCCGCAAGTACTACGAAGGCCCGAAGAAGAAGGGGCAGGAGGGCGCGCGGTTTGCCATCATCATCGACCCCAGCAAGTGCAAGGGGTGCGCCGAGTGCGTCACCGTCTGCGACGACAATGCCCTGGAGATGATTCCTAAGACTGAACCGCTCATGGAGTCGATCCGCAAGAGCCACCGGTACTTCAAGAACTTTGGCCCGAGCGACGACCGCTACATCAACGACAACCTGCTCATCGACATGATGCTCAAAGAGCAGACGCACATCTACGTCGGCGGCGCCGGCTCCTGCGCCGGCTGCGGCGAAGGGACCGCGCTGCGGATGCTCTGCGCCGCGACCGGCTCGAAATATGGCGACCAGTGGGGCATCGTCGCCGCCACCGGATGCAACACGGTCTACACGTCGACGTACCCTTACAATCCGTACCTGGTTCCGTGGACCAACTCGCTGTTCGAAAATGCCCCGGCCGACGCCATGGGCGTGCGATCCCGCTGGGACCAGATCGGCTGGGCCGGCAAGCCGCTCTGGTGCATCGGCGGCGACGGCGCCATGTTCGACATCGGTTTTCAATCCCTCTCGCGCCTGCTCGCCTCGGGCATGAACGTGAAAGTGTTCGTCCTCGATACGCAGGTTTACTCGAACACCGGCGGCCAAGCCTCGACCAGCACCTACATGGGCCAGAACACCAAGATGAGCATCCACGGCAAGGCCGTGGCTGGCAAGCAGGAGCGGCGAAAAGAAATCGCCCAGATCGCCATGATGCACCCTCGCACTTTCGTCGCGCAGACGACCGCCGCCCACGTGAACCACTTCTACAAGGCGGTGCTCGGGGCGCTGGAGTTCGACGGCCCAGCGATGGTATGCTGCTATACCACCTGCCAGCCTGAGCACGGAGTGGCCGACAACATGGCCGGCAATCAGGCGCGATTGGCTGTTGATACGCGAGCATTTCCGCTGCTCATCTATGACCCGCGCAATGGCGACAAGATCAAAGAGCGGCTCTCGCTCCAGGGAAACCCTGCCGTTAAGGAAGACTGGTTCAAGAACCCCAAAACCGGCGAGACGGTCGACTTCATCGACTTCGCCCGCAGCGAAGGCCGCTTCGTTAAACACTTCGACCGCGACGGCAACCCTTCGCCGACGCTGCTGGCCGCCCGCGAAGACCGCCTCGAAAACTGGCGCCTGCTGCAAGAACTCGCCGGCCTGCGCTAGCTATATAGCCCGGCCATCCTGGCCGGCCGATTCCCGCATATCCAAGTATCAGCGAAGGCGCCGAGCCAGGATGGCTCGGCTATATACGCCGTTCGCTATGTCGTCCGCGACCTGCAGGAACGTCGACTTTAAGCCTCCGCGACAAAATGTTAAACGACGTTAGCGGCAGGCGCCGAGCGTTACATACAGTGCCTTGGCAGGGACACGCCAAGCTGAAGTTCGCGAGCGACAAGGCCGTCGGATGGCTACACGGCACGGATTGGCAGCGATTAATGCTATCTGCGCGGTCGCCGGCAGCGCCCTCACTCTGGCCGCCGAGCCGCCCAAGCCCAATCCATGCGCCGTTTCGCATAAAGGCGTCTTCTACGCCAACGACTTCAGCTACCTGAAGGAGCCGAACGCTCCCTGCTGCCTCGGCG
>DASVCM010000349.1:0-4896 GCA_036381635.1 Lacipirellula sp. | reverse complement strand
CAGAGCCAGGGGCTTTCATGCAGTTACTCGCCGCTGGTGGCGGCGGCGGCGGCTTCGAGTTCGACGCCCAGGCCGGCGGCTTGGAGGGCGGGGTCGTCGGCCGCCGGTTGCCACGCGACTTCTTGGATCTGCTCGTTGTCGTTGACTTCCATCGCGGCGAGATCGCTCAGCAGGAGCGAGAAGATCGGCACGCCCGGCGGCGCGGCGAGGCGATTGTTCACAACGCGATTGAAGCCGGCGCGGTGAAAGCGGATCGGGCTGCGGGCGATGTTGTAGATCGTGTTGCGCTCAACGGAAATGTCCGTGGAGCCTTCGTCCATGAAGATGCCGTTGCTCTCGGCTCGGCCCGCGTTGGTGGGAATGTCGTGGATGACGTTTCGCAGCAACTGCGTGCCCGGTTGGCGGCCGAGGGTGTAGATTCCGCCGCCGTCGGAAAGCTGCTGCATGACGTGATGAATGTGATTCAGGCGGACGCGGAGATCGCGGCAGGGAGTCGGCTCGTCGTCCCATTGCCAGCCGAGGGAGACGCCGCTGTAAGGCAGATTCCGCAGCTCGTTGTGGGCGACGTTGACATCCTGGGCGAAGCCGATCCACAGGCCGACGGCGCCGAAGAAGTTCACGCCGCAGTCTTCGATGAGGCAGTTGACGACCGAGTTATTGCTGGTCAGCGGCATGTCGGTCTTGTCGCGCGAGCCGATGAGCAGGCCGTCGCCGCCGATGTCGCAGAAGAACGAGCGGGCGATTCGCGAGTCCTGGCAGCGCGTGAGGTGGAGCCCGCAGGCGGCGAGGTGCTCGAAGCAGCAATGGAGCAGCAGGCAATGACGGGCGTGATCGACCAGCACGGCGGAGGTCATGGTGACGCCGGCGTCGTCGTCGGGAGTCGAGCGGCGGGAGTGCCAGCTCGATTGCACGCCGGCGTAGCCGGCCGGCGGCAGTTCGAATCGCGTGTGGGCGAAGGTGAGGCCCTCGAACGCCAGATGTTCGACGGGCTTGTCGTCGTCGCCGCGGACGATGAGCAGTTGCTCCAGACGCGGAGCAATTGCTTCGGCGGCGTCGGGCGACTCGCCGGGGCGCGGCAGGTAGTAGAGTTTGCCCGCGGCCTGGTCGAGATACCACTCGCCGGGGACGTCGAGAAACTCGCGGGCGCCTTCGAGGAAGTAGCGCGGGTGAGGTTCGAAGTTCGTGATGGCGAATTGCGGCTGCGCAGCGCCGATCGGGGCGGCGAACGTGTATGTTCGCGAGGCCGCGTCGATGGAGGCGAGTGGGATGCGCGACATCGACCAGTCGTGGAGGAAGGCGACTTCGGCGGTTGTCGGGTCGGCAAGCGTTTGTAAGTCGCTTGCGTCGACAACAAAACTGGTGCGGTTGTCGGGACCGGCGGACTCGACGCGGAAATAACCTTCGTTGGGCGTGCGTGCGCGAATGGCGCGGACGCCGTTGACCCAGAGATCGCGAAACGGCTTGAACGTTTCCGCGGGAACGTCGGCGACCCAGACTTCGCCGTCGACTTGCCACGGTCCGAGCCGGCTGCCGCCGCTGATGATGACTTCGCCGCCGGCAGCAGTGTACGTCACCGGTAGCTCCGACGACCGGCCGGAGTCTTTTGGCGTAAAGACCAGCGGCTCCGGGAGCTCGTAACGGCCGGCGGCGATTTCGACGCGCACGCCTTTGGGGTCCCACTGCATCGCGTCGCGAGCGCGGCGCTGGGCGACGTGAAGCGTGCGGAGCGGGTGGGCCTGCGTGCCGTCAGCCGCGTCGTCGCCCTTGAGGCTGACGTGGATGATCGTTTGCGCGACGGCGGAAGGAGCGAAGCATGAGCCGGCGAGCGTCGATCCAAGGATAAGGAAGTACCGAAAGCACATGGGACGCCGTCGCCTCTGTTTAGTCGAAAGGTGTTCCGGACCTTGTGGGCGGCATTTTAGGCGAAGCGACAGAATGACGCGATGCCATATGAAGTATGGCATATGTAGGTTCTCCCCCCCGCGTTTGTGGTGTGTAGTCGAACTTATCATTTAGCCGCGGGGCTCGCCCCACGGTCCCGCCGCGAGCGGCGGGGCTAAATGACGTCACTTTATTGTCGCCAGATGGGCCAGTGGCGGCCGGCGGATTGCTCGATCCGCTCGACGCGCACCCCGTAGAGGTTCTCGAGCAGGCTCGCGGTGACGATGTCGGCCGTGGGGCCCGCGGCGGCGATTTGGCCGTTGGCCATGGCGAGCGTGCGCTCGAAGTGGGGCATGATTTCTTCGACGTGGTGGGTGACGAGCACGAGGGCGCAACTTGCCGCTGAAGCGGCCAGTCCGTCGAGCCAATGCAAGAACCGTTCGCGCGCGCCGGGGTCCATGCCGGCGCAGGGTTCGTCGAGAATGACAAGAAGGGGATCGACCATGCGGGCGCGGGCGACGAGCGCTTGCTGCCGTTCGCCTTGGGAGAGAACGCCGAACGGTTTGTCGGCGAGCGACTCGCACTTCATTTCGGCGAGCAGCCGGCGGGCGGCGGCGAAGTCGGCGTCGGTCGGCTGGGCGTCGCCGAGGCGCTTCAGGCCGACCTGGGCGAACCTGCCGGAGACGACTGTTTCGATCGCGCGTTCGTTGCGCGGGATTTGCGGAGCGAGGTCGGTCGAGATCCAACCGATCGAGCGCCGCAGCGTGCCGAGATCGACCAGCTCCTGGCCGAGCCGGCGGACAGCGCCGGCGGTGGGCCAGAGGTAGCCGCAGGCGATGCGCAGGAGCGTGGTCTTGCCGGAGCCGTTGGGGCCGAGCACGGCCCAGTGCTCGCGCGGGTTGAGGCGCCAGGTGACGTCGCGAAGAATCTCGGCGCCCTGCTGGGCGTAGCCGACGCGGTCGAGCTCGATGAGCGGAGGCTGTGGCATTAGGGCCGACACGCGAGTGATACTTACCGATTCGCCGAGATCAGCTCGATCATTCGCTGGCCGACGTCGGTCGAGTGGAGCATGCCGCGGAAGCGGCGCGTGGCGTGGGGCGGGCCGTAGGCGCCGAGGATGACCGGCGTGCTGGAGTGGGTGCCGGCGCCCCAGGTGACGTGCTGCTGATCGGCAAGCGCGCGGCCCAGCAGGTTCATCCGCAGGTTCTCACCGTAGACGTAGAAGGCTTCGAAGTCGCGGATCATCGGCACGGTCTTCGTGTTCATGTAGGGATGGCCTTCGACGTAGTTGCGATTGCGCTCCCGGGTGAGGACGGCAACGGCGTCGTCGAGATTGATCTTGAACTGGCAGGCGTCGTTGACGATCTCGACCAGCCGCTCGGGCTTCTGTTCGGCCGGCGGCAGCGAGTCGTATTCGTTGAGCATCGTGTAGAAGCTTTTTGATTGCGCGTAAATCCGGTCGAGCAGCGCGGGCGGGGCGTAATTGAAGTTCGGCGCGAACGGCGCGTCGCGGAACAGCTCGCCTTCGAGGCGCGAGGGCTTGGGGATCGGCCGGCCGGCGTAGCTGAAGGCGAACGAGCCGGTCTCGTGATCGCCGGTCACCAGCACGAGGGTGTCGTCACGGCCCTTGGCCCACTCGTACGCCGTGCGAACGGCGTCGTCGAACTGCAGCAGCTCGTGGAGCAGGACGCCGGCGTCGTTGTTGTGGCCGGCCCAGTCGATCTGGCCGCCTTCGATCATCAGGAAGAAGCCGTTGGGGTTGGCGTTGAGCAGCTCGAGCGCTTTGGCGGTCATCTCGACGTGCGTCGGCTCGGTGCGCCGCGGGTCGTCGAGCGTTGCGCGGTCTTCGAGGGCGTCGGCGAGCTCTGAATCGGCGAACAAGCCGAGCAGGCGGCCGCGCTTGACGCGGTCGAGCGACTTGCGATCGAAGGCGAGCTGGTAGTCGCCGCGGGCTTCCAGCAGCAGGTTGCGATTGTCGTGCCGGCGCGAGGTGGCTGGGTACGCGCCGCCAGTGAGCTGCATGAGGGCGGCATAGGCGGCGGAGTCGCGCTGGTTTATGGCGTCGGGGACGAAGTTCCGCAGGCCGCCGCCCATGAGCACGTCGACGCGCTCCTCGAGCATGTCGACGGCAATCTCGTTTTCGGTCTCGCGATTGGCCTGGTGGGCGACAAACCCAGCGGGCGTGGCGTGCGTGATGCGCGTGTCGGTCACGAGCCCGGCCGACTTGCCGACGCGGTGGGCGACTTCGACGATGTTCTCGACGGGATCGCCGCGGAAGTTGGCGCCGACCATCTCGGAGCCGGCGAGCTGGCCGGTGGCGAGCTGCGTGGCGGAGGCGGCGGAGTCGACGACCAGCGCGCCGTGGGGCTCGGTCCGCATGATCGAGACTTCGCCTTCGTTGAGGATGCGTTCGATGGCGGTGGTGCGGTCCGGGACGGTGGAGTTGGCCGCGTGCTTGGCGTAGGCGGTGAGGAAGCCGACTTCCTGCGGGCCCATTCCGTCGCCGATGAGAATAATGACGTTGCGGACGCCGGGTGAGGCGCCATCGCTAGTGGGTGTCTCGCTCGTGCGCGAGGCGTCGTCGGCGATTGCGGCAATCGGCAATGCGAGTGCTAGCGTGCATGCGCGGAGCAGAAGACGTGCCCGGATAGGGTCGGGGATGTGCATACGCTTTTTGGCCGTCGAGTGTATGGCGGCATTTCGAGATCTATTTAGCTGCGGGCCTGCCCCGCGGCCCGCCGCGCTTCGGCGGGGCTAAATAGCGATGACTCCGAACAGTATAGTCGCAATCTGGTCCGCGCGATCGCGCGAGACGGCTACAATGGCCGCATGTTTCACTGGGATAACGGTCTGTTTTTCAATCGCCCGCGGTTGGGGCTGGATGTGCGGCGGCGGCAGCCGCACGGGTTTGTATCACATGCGCATGCCGACCATATCGGACCGCATGAGCTGGCCTACTGCACGCCGGCGACGGCGTGCCTCTACCGGCTGCGGCTGGGCGAGCATCGGCAGGTC
>DASVCM010000348.1:0-3391 GCA_036381635.1 Lacipirellula sp. | reverse complement strand
ATTAGGCCAGGTTGCCTCTCAACCGGGCGCTTTTGGCACCCGGGATCTTCGGGCGGGTCCTGCGCAGGTCGCCGGGCCCAATCGAAGATCTTAGCGGCGACCCATCGCTGCACGGCGTCGAGCCCGCGGAGGCCGATGTGTGGATCGACATCCGCGATCGGGTGGGGCACGCGCTGGTTCTCGGTACTACCCGGGTGGGAAAGACGCGGCTTGCCGAGCTGCTCATCGCCCAGGACATCCGGCGGGGGGAAGTCGTCATTGTTTTCGACCCCAAAGGCGATTTGGATCTTCTGCGGCGCACGTACGCGGAAGCCAAGAGAGCCGGGCGGCTGGGGCAGTTTTTCATGTTCCATCTCGGGTATCCCGAGCTCTCGGCGCGGTACAACCCCGTAGGCAGCTTCTCGCGGATCACCGAAGTCGCCACCAGGATCGCCGGCCAGCTTCCTTCGGAGGGCCAGTCGGCGGCGTTCAAGGAGTTCGTCTGGCGATTCGTGAATGTCATGGCGAGGGCCTTGGTGGCTTTAGGGCGCAAACCCGACTACGAGCAGATCAACCGCTACGCCTCGAATGTCGAGCCGCTGCTCATCGACTACTTCGAGCATTGGCTCGACCGCGAACCAGGGGCGAGCGGATGGCGCGAGGAAGTCGATTCGATGGCGATCGACAAGAAGAGCCTCGACAAGGGGTTGCAGACGCGTGGAGTCCGCGCCGTGACGTTGGTCGAGTACGCGCGGCGAAACAAGCTCTACGATCCGATCGCGCACGCGCTCGCCTCGACCCTTAACTACGAGAAGAGCTACTTCGACAAGCTGGTCGCGTCTCTCCTGCCGCTCATGGAAAAGCTGACGACAGGACGCACCGCGGCGCTGCTGTCGCCAACGTATGACGACATGAGCGACTGGCGGCCGGTCTTTGACTGGACTTCGGTGATCAACCTCGGGGCCATCGTTTACATCGGCCTCGACGCTTTATCCGACTACGAGGTCGCCGCGGCGGTCGGCAATTCCATGTTTGCCGATCTGACGAGCGTAGCGGGCAGCCTCTACAAGTTCGGCACGGGGCACGGCCTTCCTGGTCAGACGAAGCCGCGCCGGATCGCGATTCATGCCGACGAGTTCAACGAGCTGATCGGCGAAGAGTTCATCCCGCTCCTGAACAAGGCGGGCGGAGCGGGCTTTCAGGTCACGGCATACACGCAGACATGGTCGGATGTCGAGGCGCGAATCGGCTCGAGGGCCAAAGCGGGGCAGATTGCTGGAAACTTCAACAGCCTCATCATGCTGCGCGTCAAGGAGATGGCGACGGCGAAGCTGCTGACCGATCAGCTGCCGGAAGTGCGCATCGTGTCCACCGTGGTCGCGTCCTCGGTCTCCGATACCAACGATCCCGGCGAATTCGCCGACTTCGCCAGCCGGAACGAAGACCGCATTACGACCGAGAGCGCGCCGATGCTCTCGCCAAGCGACCTTGTTCAACTTCCTAAAGGGCAGGCCTTCGCGTTGATTCATGGCGGGCAGCTTCACAAGATCCGTATGCCGCTTCCGGACGGCAGCCATGACTCGATGATGCCGCAGAGCCTCGAGGCGATCGGCCAGGAGCTCAAGATGCTTGCTGGCGGCGGCGACTTACCGAAGCCGCGCGCAGTGACCATCGAAGGGAAGGGCATTGGCTTCTAGGAACGCGTCGTTCCACGAGCGCGGCGTCATGGGCTTGCTCTTTGCGCCGCTCAAATGGTTCCTGGGCATGTCGTTGCTGCTGCTTGCATTGATACTCGCCGCCTGGATCATCGATTGGTTCTTTGTGTTCACGATATGGCCGGAGGGGGTGGCTCAGCTCCAAGGCATCCTCGATGAGGATCTGGAGCGCATAGCTAGATCTGGATACCCGTATCGCGATCTGCCAGGCCTTGCCGCCGGGACGGCGAATGTCCTCTACGCCTTGCTGTTCGAATCGACGGGAATTCATGGGATGGGTACCAGCTTCGCGCAGGCATCGCCGCTCTCCATTCCCGACACGATGGTACGCAATGCCTACGTCGCCAATTTCGAAGCGATCAGAGTAGCAATGGTTAGTACCCAGCTCTTCGGCGTGCGGCTGGGGAACCTGGCGACGGCCCTGCCGTTGTTCGCGCTGACTTACTGTGCGGCATCCGTGGATGGTTTAACGGAGCGGGCCGTCCGGCGGGCGAGAGGAGGGCGAGAATCCGCAAGTCTCTACCACCGTGCGAAGTACCTGCGAGTGATTGTGCTGGTGACGACCGCGGCGGTAAGCCTTCTCGTCCCGGTGTCGATCGATCCCCGATATATATGGGTGCCGGCTGCTCTGTGTGTCGCGTTCCTGGCCCGGTTGCAATGGGCGTATTACAAGAAACATCTTTGATCACGCTAACGTCATCCGCTCCCGTCCCTAACGTGGAGATACATCCCTACTACCGTAAGAGAGCGCCGTTGGCGTCGCTTCAGCTTTGCGATGGCGTCAACCGTTGCAGAAACGATATCGAGGCCATGGGCCTCTGTTCGCCAGGTTGAAACCGTCTTGCTGCGCGAAGTGCGATAGGAGACGATGCAGCGAAAGCGCATCGCCAAAGTATAGGGCCTGCGTATTTACTTCCTGGTAAGCGTCTCGACGAAAGCGGTGAGCGCTTCAGGAGCCGCGCCGCGGCCAGTCGTTAGCGCCTTGGCGGCGCTCGCTATAGGTTCCGCCCACCCCGGGACATCGCCGGACTCGTGCAGCAGTTGCCCCATACCGGCCGCGAACACCAGCCGCGGTGTCATGTTGAGGCGGGAATTGTCAAAAATGAGCGTGCAGTCCGCGATCCTTGCGGCCTGGGCAAGGTTTCGAAGGGTTCTCGGATAGCGCTGGTGGATTCGGTCGGAGGGTACGTCGTGCCCTCGCCGAGCGACGCGCTGTTGCACGCGCATCTCCGCAAGTGCGGGGCTTTCGACGCACACAGCGATGAGATACACGCTGAAGCCGGCGCTCTTTGCCTGCCTGATCAGCTCGACCCTGGACTCGTGGGAAAACACGGTTTCCGTGCAAAACGACGTGCCGGCAGCAATCAGCTCCGCTCTGCGGGCGTCGGCCTTCTTTTGCGCCTCACGGGCGCGCTCAGGCGAGTCCCGGCCGGGTAAGCTCTTCGCGATGTCGTCCGCGTTGACGAACTCGAGGTCGCCGATCGCGCGGAACCGACGGGCCAGGAATCGTTGAAGAGTCGATTTGCCGGAGCCGTTTGGCCCTGCAAGCAGGAATAGGGCGGGTCCCCCGGGCAAAGCCTATCGCTGCCTTCTAAGAACGGGCAGGGGCTTGGTCAGGGATGAATTGCCGGCCGCGCAGCGTTCCTACGACCTCGGACCCGTCGGGCCTTCTCTCTACGATTTTGCCTGGATGGTCC
>DASVCM010000347.1:0-2123 GCA_036381635.1 Lacipirellula sp. | reverse complement strand
GAAGGCTGGACGGCGCAGCGTTGCCTGGCGGCCAAGAATGAACGACACGCGGTGCTGGGCCAGATGTTCAACTGCGTGCTCACGCTCGTGGTGCGGATGATTCCGCTGTTGCCGCTGGGCATCCTGGCGATCGCCTTGTATCCGCCGGCAAGCCCCGGCGATCACTCGACGATGGCGCTCCCCGAGGGCGAAATGGTCAACTCCATCGCCGTCTGGTCGCAACTTGTGATTCGCTACGCCGATCGCATTCCGGGCTTTGGCGGCATTCTTATCGCGGCCGTGCTTGCCGGATACATGTCCACAGTCGGCACGCTGCTGCAATGGGGCTCGTCGTTCGTGGTGAACGATTTTTACCGCCGCCACCTCCGCCCCGAGGCGCCTGAGAAAGAGCACATCCTGGTCGCCCGCGTGACGATGATCGTGATGATGGCCCTCGCTACGCTATTGGCCGTGGGGATCGAAGACATTGGGCCGTGGGTGTTCTTCATCAACGCCGCGATGATCGCGCCGGCGCTACCGCTCGCCTGGCTGCGATGGTTCTGGTCGCGGTTCAACATCTGGGGCGAATTGTTCGGTCTGGTGATCTCCGTGCCGCTGGCCAGCTACATCTGGTTCGGGATCGAATGGGAAGCGGAGAGCCGCGTGTGGCAGCCGACGCTGCTGCTGCTGGCGATCGGATTAATCGGCAGCGTGGCCGTCGCGCTCCTCACGCCGCCCGAATCCGCCGAAACGCTTCGCAATTTTTACCTCAAAGTCCGGCCGCACGGGGCTTGGGGCCGCGTCCGCCAGCAGCTTGCGGCCGAGGGGCTGATCGACTTGAAGCAGCAGCGGGCCGAACTGCGGTGGGACTTGGTCGCCGCCGCCTTCGGCATCATCTTCTGTTTTGGGATGGTGTACGCCATGTTCATGTCGGTGATGCTTCGGTGGCAGGAGGCCGCGGCATTTGCCGCGCTTACGCTCGTCACCGGAAGCTTGTACTTCTATTGCTGGCTCAGGAGTTCGCGCACCGCCGCGCTCGCAGAGCCCGAACTCCAATCGCCGGACGTTCAACTGGCGCCGCGGCGCTACGAACTTGAGGTTCCTGTCACTTCGTAAGCCTATGCACAACACGATTTCCAACCTATTTGCCAACCCATACGATCGTGCTGTTGATTCCGACGAGCATGCGCTGTGGCTGGCCTTGATTGCCCGCGATTCGGAGGCGTTCGCCGCCGCAGAGTGGTCGCTTTGCGACGGCGACTTCTGCCACGAGCGCTTCGAGGGGATCAGTGCCCATGGCTCGTTCAACCCGGCGGACTGGACGCTCGAATATCCCACCGTCCAGTCGTACCGCGACGATTGGCTTAGGATGGCAAAGAAGTTCAACGCCCTTCCTTTAGCGGCGATTTCGCATCGCGAGCTTCTCTACACGATGCAATCTTTCGCCAAGATCGAGGTTGCCGGCGACCGGGCTCTGGTATGGAAACAGTTTTTCGCCGAAGAACCGTTGACCGACGGCGAACGTTACCGCTTGAGAGGTCAAAGCATTTACCGCCTTCATCGAATTGACGGCGCCTGGCGAATTGTGGGGTTTGTCGGTTATCTGCCTATGGAGCCGTCCGCCGCATGAGATGGGTCGAGCTAACATCGCCGCGGCTGGGCAGCGTCTCGCGGGAGACGATCTGTGTGCTGCCGCTTGGCGCCACCGAGCAGCATGGCCCTCATCTGCCGTTGGCGACCGATCAGATCATTGCCGACGGGCTGGCTGAGCGGCTCGACGCCGCTTGCGGCGGCCAGTTGCTGGTGCTGCCCGGCTTGCCGGCGACTTGCAGCGAGCACCACATGGCGTTCGCCGGTTCGCTCTCGCTCGATCATCAAACGTTCGCGGCCGTGGTTTCACAGTTGGTCGGCTCCGCAGCGCGGCACGGCTTCCGCCGGTTCTTCCTGCTTAACGCCCACGGCGGCAATATGGCGATCGGCGGCGTCATCGCGGAGCAGCTATCGACGTTCCTGCCGCAGGCGGAGGTCGTGTTCGGCACGTGGTTCCGCATGGCCGGCGAACGGTTGCGCTATCTGGTTGAAGGCGAATACCCCGCCGTGGGCCACGCCTGTGAGTTCGAAACCAGTTTGATCATGGCATTACG
>DASVCM010000346.1:0-5673 GCA_036381635.1 Lacipirellula sp. | reverse complement strand
GTAATTTTCACGTCCCCGACCTCCCTGTCCGGTGTGTATGCGAAATGCGCCTGAGATTTGTCGAAAGCCGCAAAGGGCTGTCTCAGGCAGCATCGGCAGGGAGCCTACGGCCAACCGCGAAATGTTATTCGGGGCCGGGGGATCGTCACGATCGTGACAGGCGGAGCTTGTGAAAAGGCTTAGCGGACCCGCAGAGTCGACTAGCACTATTGTTTACGAAAGCGTCGAATTGCGCAGAAGGCGCTTGGCGGAGCACCGGTCGGGGCGCACGGCGAACGCAGCAGCATTTGCGGAGCTGCCGTTCCCCGTGGCCTCATTCCGAGAGGAGCATAGCATCGAGCGTTACGCTGGATCTTTCGCTCGTCGGCGACATTAACGAGCGCGCCAGAATGGCGATCGGGCTCGCCTAATAACGACTGGTCGAAGGCGATTGCCAGCCGGTTGCCTCTCGCGGCGGATCGCCCGTCATCTTCTCACCTCCAAGCGGCCGCGATGCGACGGTGGCCGCAGCCGGGGCGCTCCCAAGCGGCGAGATCGTCGCTGAAGGCGAGTTCGACGCAATCGCCGTGTTGGAACTCCCCATTGGCGCCGGCCCAATGGCGACGCGCGACTCCATAGTTTCGTTGGCGGTGCGATAGGTCGTGACCGGCGCCTGCACCGTTTGCGTTACGGGCGCCCAGTTAACCCGAGTCACGGGAATCTGCACCGTGCCGACCTGCGTCTGGTAGGTCGTTACCGGTTCGTAGTGGTGCGTCCAATAGGGCGTGACGAAAGGATTCCAGCGGCCATTGAGTCTGGAGACAATTCGGTACTGCGTGACCGGCACGCTGTAGACCTGCTGGTGCTGGACATTCTGCGTGACGACCTGCTGCTGGTAGGTTGTCTGTTGCTGTGGCTTGTATTCAGTGACCGGGATTTGGCGCTGAACGGTGCGGTGGGTGACCTGGTAGCGAACGCCGTCGACGTTCTCGTAGGTGACGCCGTCGCTCAAAGCCGACTGAGACACGGTTGCAAGCAGCAAGAGCGCAGCGGCGCCCCGTGGTATGAAAAGCATCGATCCTCCTCGGCCGTCCCTAGCCCAACCCCGCCCCTGCGGCGCGCGGACTTCCGGTGACCGCGCGATTTGGATTTTGTATCGGCCGCAACGGTTGACGAGCTTTACTACGTTCTCCCTACCCATCAGGCCGCCGCTAGCAGGCTGAGAGCGACGCTCGTAAAATGGCCATGTATGGCGCAAACCAGGTAGCTTGGACAGAAATTCGACCGACGAGGATCATTTCGTGATAGAAGCCAGGCTCGTGGAAATCTTGCGGTGCCCACAGGACCGCTCGCGGCTGCGGGTCGCGCCGCCGGAGACGGTCAACAGCATCAATCGCGCGATCGAAGCCGGCACAGCCGTGAACCTGGCAGGCGAGCGCTTGGAACGGCGGATTGACGGCGGACTGATCCGTGAAAAGGGCGATTTGCTGTACCCGGTGATCGATGAGATTCCGGTAATGCTGCCGGACGAGGCGCTGGAACTGGCCAGATATCAATAGGGCGCCGCCCGAGGGAGCTGAGCATGGCAGCAACTATCTTCAAGCGCATCATCGATCGCGAAATCCCTGCGGACATCGTCTACGAAGACGACCGATGCCTCGCATTCCGCGATATTTCGCCCCAGGCGCCGACGCACGTGCTGGTGATTCCCAAGAAGGAGATCGCCTCCCTGGAATCGCTGGACAACGAAGACGCCGACCTGGTAGGCCACATCTTCGTGGTCGTCCGCAACCTCGCCAGGCAACTGGGCATCGCGGCGAGCGGCTATCGCGTGACGGTCAACTGCGGCGCCAACGGAGGGCAAGCGGTCGACCACCTCCACTTCCACCTCCTCGGCGGCCGCCCCATGAAGTGGCCGCCGGGCTGAGGTCGCTGTTTCACCGCCGCCTTTTGCCGCCCGTTGTCACGGCGATGGCATAGCGGTACGCTTACTTATTAACGACGCGTCCCGGTAGCTCAACTGGATAGAGTGTCGGCCTCCGAAGCCGAAGGTTAGTGGTTCGAATCCACTCCGGGATACTTCTGCTCGCCCTTTCAGTGCCGCTGCAACTGGCCGCGCAGCGATCGTAATTCGAACGCCGCGGCTCCGTACTCGATTTGCTCGCAGTAGACGGCGGCATTGTGCAGGTGATGCCGAGCCTTGGCGAAATCCGCTGACGGCAAGGGCAAGGCCGCCATGTATTGCTCGGCGTCCTCGAACCCGGCCCGCCAGTAATCGCCCATCGACGCCCGGGCGATGAGCAAGTCGACCGTGAGGTCGAGAACTCGCAGCAACTGCTGAACTCGGGAAAGTGCTGGCGCCGCCGGCTGCGCCGCCTTTTCGTGGACGCCGTTATCTTGCGCGATCATGGGGCACCTTTTAGGCTAGGCGGCGTCACCGCGGGCCTGGATGTCTGGCGATGCGGCAGCCGCGACATTAGGTGAATCAACAAATTGGTCGCGTATGGGACACGGCCCTAAAAGAAAAAAAGTGTGCCAGTGGCGCCGCCGGCTTATAATGGACCGCGCTGACGGGACGAGCGTCGGCGTTTGCCGGGCCGGGAGTAGGATCCTCTTTCCTAAGGCGGCCGCATGTCTGCAGAGGTTGAGCGTGTCGGCGACACTTTGCCGCTTCGCCTGACGCGGCAGGTCGACGCCTTGTGCGACGAATTCGAAGCATCGCTGCACGGCGGCGGCGGTTATGACATCGGTCCTTTCTTGGAACGTGGGGGCGCGGCCGGCCGGCAGGTTCTGCTCCGTGAGCTTGCGCTGTTAGCGTTCGAGCACTTACGGCGCGCGGGGTTAACCCATCCACAGGACGTGTTTCTAACCGCGAACTCGCAGATACGCCGCGAACTGGAGGAAGCTCTTGCCAGGTCGCCAAGTGCAACGCCTTCGCTAATAGGGTCTAGTGCTCGCAGTAGTGGCTCCGGCGGTCTCGTCGTACGCTGCCCTCATTGCCATAGCGCGATTGACTTGATCGTCGACGCGTCGCTGGTCGACATCAATTGTTCCAGTTGCGGCGGGCGATTCAGCTTAATTAACGAGGCTGAACATACTCGAGAGGCCAACGCCTTGGCCAACATCGCGCATTTCGAGTTGGTCGAGCGTCTGGGAATGGGCGAGTTCGGAACTGTTTGGAAGGCGCGCGACACCATTCTGGATCGGACCGTCGCTCTGAAGATTCCTCGGCGCGAACATCTAGACGCCGCAACGGTTGAGAAGTTTATGCGCGAAGCCCGCGCCGCTGCGCAGCTGCGACATCCAAACATCGTCAGTACTCACGAAGTCGGCCGGGATGGCGATACGCTATACATCGTAATTGACTACGTGCGCGGCGTGTTGCTGGCCGACATGATGTCGGATCACCGGTTGGGCGTTCGGGAATCAGCGGTCATTGCCGCCAAGATTGCGGACGCCTTGGACCACGCCCACCAAAGCGGCGTCATCCACCGTGACTTAAAGCCGTCGAACATTCTGATCGACGATGACGGCGAACCTCAGCTCATGGACTTCGGGCTCGCCAAGCGGAAGGAAACCGAAATCACGATTACCACCGACGGGGCGATCGTTGGCACCCCGGCCTATATGTCGCCGGAACAAGCCCGCGGCGAGGCGGCGCATGTGGACGGGCGGACCGACGTGTATTCGTTGGGAGTGATGCTTTTTCAGTTGCTGACCGGCGAGTTGCCGTTCCGCGGTTCGATGCGGATGATCTTGCACAAGATCATGCACGACGATCCGCCAGGACCGCGCTCGCTTTGCACGCATGTGCCGAAGGACCTCGATACGATTTCCCTCAAATGCCTGGAGAAGGAACCGTCGCGCCGGTACGCTACCGCAGGCGATTTAGCGGCCGACTTGCGGCGGTTCTTGGCAGGCGAACCGGTGCTTGCCCGCCGGCTGGGAAATATTGAACGGAGTTGGCGCTGGGTGAAGCGCAATCGAGTCGTGGCCGCCTTGTTGGCGGCGACGATTTTGACGTTGTGCATCGCGACCGTTGTGTCGACCTATCAGGCGCATCGTGCGAAGAACGCGCTTTACGACTCACTGCTGCAGGAGATGAAGCTGACGCGAGAGCTACGGTCCCAAGGTTATGGAGCGACGGTGCAAGCATTGGCGTCCAGCGCCCGCCGTCTCAGAACCACCCGCATTGATGACGACGAATTGCGGCTCCAACTCACGCAGACCATGGGCGACTTCGTCGCGCACCCGCCCACCGTCCTTTCTCTTCCGGGAGTAGAGGCGACGGCCATTGAATTCAGCCGCGATGGCCGGCGCTTGTTCGCCGGCGCCGAAAAAGGCCAGGTGATCATCTACGACCTTGCAACCGGTAAGCCGGTTGAGGAGCTTGTTGGACATACCGGCCGGATCATGTCTCTGGCCGTGGGCAAAGACGGCGACTGGCTTGTCTCGGCAGATGGCGAGGGCTTGGTGCAGTCATGGCGGCGAAATGGCGAACGATGGGAGCCGGCGCGATCCTTCGCGATGGGCGATGCGCCGTATACGGCTGTCCTTTCGCCAGCGGGCGATTTGGCGGCTTGGATGAAAGGCGCGACGATTGATGTGTGGGATGTGCCCAGCGGCAAGAAGTTGCGAGCTCTCGAGACTGAAGCGGAATGGCAAATGCGAAACGCAGTCTTCGACGCGGCTCGCAATCGCGTAATCGCCGGCTTCCTCAGCAACGAAGCGGACCGCGTCGGCTGGGCCGTGTGGGAGTTGGATACGGGGAAGCGGTTGCATGAAGTCAACTTGCCGACGTTAGGCGGCACTTATCCAAACGGACTTGCATTGAGCGCGGCAGGAGATCGCCTGGCGATTGGCTTCGACGAGGGGCTGTTGGCCTATCGCACCGATGGTTATGAGCGCACTAGCATCTCGGGGATTGACGCGATTAAGGCCGTGGCATTCCGGCCTCGGCGCCCGACTCTCGCGGCAGTTAATATCCGCGGAAAGATCGCGATTTGGAATCCGGACGCGCAACGCCAGGTCGCCACATTGCATCTGCCACAAACGGGAGCGAGCAACGAGGACCTGGCATTTAGCCGCGATGGCCGTCAGTTCGCGGCGTCAAACGCCAATTCCATCTATTGTTGGGACTTGGCGAAAGCGGACGAGAAAACGGTTTTCAATGGCCACGATGGCGGCATCCCTTGCGCAGCGTTTGACGATGATCGCCATCTCTTGGTAACCGGAGGCAAGGACAATCTTTTGCGCTTTTGGGATTCCAAAACTGGCGCCGGCATTGGGACTCTCGACTTGGGGATAGCCGGCCAATCGCTTTCACTCTTGCCAGAGCGCGAGATCCTAGCGGTCGGCTGCATGGGCGGCGTCTCGGAGGCTCGGCTTCGGCTACTTGACTCGGTAACCCGCGAGACTCTCTATCAGCTCGATCCACAGATTGGGGACGTACATTCACTTTCTTCCGCAAAGGGGCGGCAGGCAACGTACCTGGCCGCTTGTGGGCCGACCGGAGTGGTGCTTTGGAAGGTCTCAGCGAACCGTCCCGTTGGTTTGGAAGAAGTCATGCGAAGGCAGCGCGACTGGTGCCTTAGCACATCACTGAACAGGAGCGGCACGTTTTTGGTATGGGCGCAGAACGATTGGAGCCTGCGCGCGTGGGATATCGAAGCTGAACGGCTACGGTCGCTGAGC
>DASVCM010000345.1:0-5553 GCA_036381635.1 Lacipirellula sp. | reverse complement strand
GGGCGAACGGATAGTCGTAGGCCGTAACCATGGTGATTTTGCCGGCGCCCTTCAGGGCGGCAAACTTCGGCACGGTCATCCGCTGCGAGCGGCGCTTGGCGGCGGGAGTGGGCACTTTTTTGGCCATAACGTCAGGCTAATCGACGCTAGCGCTCGCCGTCAAACCGCCGAGTGTAGGCTGCTCGCTGGAGCGAGCAGCTCCCTCTCGCGTAGCGAGAGGGCTACTCTGCTCTGGCGGCCGGCGGCTGCCGGGCACTATTATCCCGCCCAAACCAGAGACCCGCGGTCATTCTGAGCGGAGCGAAGCATTTAGAAGCGCCAAAGCCATGCTCACAGCCAGATTCTTCGCTCCGCTCAGAATGACGATACTTGCCTGGAGGTAACCCTCATGCGTCGCAAGATTAAGCGCAAGCTTCACAACCTGCGGGCGATCTTCCGCCACCGCCGGATTCTCAAGCAGGTCGTCGACGCCCACGTCTACTTCCTTGAGCATCGCGGCGTGACCGTGTGGGGCGGCATCTCGGAAGCCGATGAACTGGGCATCCGGGTCGCCGTCGCCAAGGCGGCGCCGTTCGACGGGCCGATCGTGGAGATCGGCGCCCTCTTCGGCTGGACCACGCAACTGCTCGCCAGTTTGAAGAGTCCTGCTAAGGAACTCATCGCCGTCGACAACTACTGCTGGAACCCGTTCATGCTGCCGGCCGACGATCATCGGGTGATCACCCAGCGGACACTCCACTATTGCCTGGAGCACTGCCGGACCCGGCTGTTTGACGGCTCGACCGACGAGTTCTACCGTTCGTACAACGGCCCAGCGCCGAGCATGGTATTCATTGACGCCGACCACTCGTACAAGGCGGCCATCCAGGACATCGCCTGGGCCCAGTCGCTCGGCGTGCCGGTGATCGCCGGGCACGACTATCAGTCGCTGCACCCCGGCGTGATGAAGGCCGTGGACGAAAAGTTCGGCGCCGAGTTCGAGGTCTTCGGCTCGGTCTGGATTGCCGAAGGCCGTCCCGCGGCCGCGGCGCCCATCGCCCAAGCGGCCTAGTCGCCCTTGCGCCTAGACCCCTGTCACCCCGAGGTCCGCCGAGGGGTCCGGTATGCGTACCGGTCCTGCGGGGCCCTGGCAAAGCTGCCCCGCAGCGTCTATCTTCGCCTTCCCGAATCAGCCAAGGATCGCAGAGGCCCTTTCATGTCTGATATCAACATCACGATCGAAGAACGCGCCGGCCGGCGGTGCGCCTCCAGCGGCTCGAAATGGGAGCCGATCATGGGCTACAGCCGCGCGGTCCGCAGCGGCAACCACATCGCCGTCACCGGCAGCGTGGGCGTCAACGCCGACGGCACGTATGCCAGGACGGTGGGCGAACAGACCGCCCGGTCGCTGGCGATTATCCAGGCGGCGATCGAGGCCCTCGGCGGCGCGCTGGGCCATGTCATCCGCACGCGGATGTATGTAACCGACGTCAGCAAGTGGGAGGAAGTCGCCCGCGTACACGGGTCGGTATTCCAGGATATCCGCCCGGCAACGACGATCGTCGAAGTCGCGCGGCTAATCGACGCCGACGCGCTGATTGAGATCGAAGCTGACGCGGTGCTGCCGGAAGCGCCGGTCAACTTATCGTGATGCAACAGGCAGTTGGGACGCAATCACCGCGTCCGCGACTCGCCGTGCGATCTGGATCGTCTGCGGGTCGCTGGTGACCTGTCGCGTCACGTACGCCCCTTCCATGATCAGGCAGAGCTCTTTGGCGAGCGCCAGGGGGTCGTTTGCGCCCGCCTGGGCGGCCAATTCTCGCACGATTGCCTCAATTGCCTGCTTATGCGCGGCCGCCGCCTGGTGAGCTGGCTCGTGCGGCAGCGGGAATTCCATGGCGACGTTCACGAAGATGCAGCCATGGTACTCCTCCGCGGCAATGATCTGATCGACTACATCGAATAACTGCCGGAGCTGCTCGGCCGGATTCCGATCGGCGCGTTGCGATGTTACTTCGCGCAGCAGCTCCTGCAGCCAGACGTTCATCTTCTCCAGGACGGCCAGCATGAGATCGTCCTTACTCTCGAAGTGCTTATAGAAGGCCGTTTTGCTGATGCCGACGTCGGCCAGCACCTGGTCGATGCCGACATTGCGGAAGCCGTCGCGGTAGAACCGCCGCTGGGCCGCGTCGATCAGCCGTTCTCGAGTGCTGGCAGGCATCACTCTTCACGCAAAATGACATCGGTAAACCGGACAAGCGAACCGGATGCGCACCCCCCAACTGGAGTTTACCAGAAGTCAACTTGCGCATCGCGACCGTTTTACGCTTTAATAGCCATCCCGCTACGCGACTTTCCGCTGCGGTCGGCCCTGCCTGCCATTACCACGCCCTTCCTAACGCTTCGTACCCGGTGATTGCCATGAAACGCTGGATGTTCTTCGCCTACGGCCTTGTGTGCTACATGTTGTTTTTCGCGGTGTACGCTTACTTCTGCGGCTTCACGGGCAACCTGCTTGTCCCGAAATCGATCGACGCTCCTTTCCAGCCTGCTGGTGCAACGGCCTTTGTCGTCAACGTAGCGCTGCTGCTGGCGTTCGGCTGGTCCCACTCGCTGATGGCCCGTCCCGGTTTCAAGCGGCGTTGGACGCGGCTCGTGCCCCAGCCCATCGAACGCAGCACCTATGTGCTGACGTCCTGCATCATGCTGGCGCTGCTGATGTGGCAGTGGCAACCGATGCCGGCTGTCGTGTGGAGCTTCGAGAGCCAGGCAGGCCGTGCGCTGATGTGGGCTTTATTCGCGACGGGATGGCTGATGGTGCCGGCGGTGAGCCTGATGATCAGCCACTTCGACCTGTTCGGCATGCGGCAAGTCTGGCTCTATCTCGTGGGACGACCCTATGAATGGCTGCCGTTTCGCACCCCAATGCTCTACAGCCGCGTGCGCCATCCGCTGTATATCGGATGGGGGCTGGCCTTCTGGGCGGCGCCAACAATGACCGCCGGCCACCTGCTTTTCGCGTCGGTGCTGACGGTGTACATGGGCCTCGCAACGTTGGTGGAAGAGCGGGATCTGATCGCGCACTTCGGCGAGCAATACCTTCTGTATCGGCGCAGCGTTCCGCGATTCATCCCACGACTTCGCCCGGTGGAAATGGCTCACGCGACCACTCGCTTAACAGACGAAGAAACCGCCGCCGTCGAACCGGCCGGCTGATCGGCGGGGCTACGCCTCGCACGTCACGATCCAGCCGTTCGTGCGCAGCGGGCCGAAAAGCCAGGGCCGCTTGAGCGGCGCTCGCCGCGGCGCATCGAGCGCAATCCGCTCGACGATGCGGAAGTTCGCGTAATGCAGGTCGGCCGTCAGTTCCCGCCAGCGGAATACGTGCAGGAACATGCTCGGCAGCCCGCGATAGGGATACCATCGGTCGCCAATCTCGACTTCACGCTGCAGTCCGGCTTTGACCAGATTGGAAACGACCCACCACGGCCCGTCGGGATCGCGGAGATTGAACCAATAGTTGTGCACGTGCAGCACGAACCGACCGCCCGGCTTTAGGATCCGCTGCGCATGCCGTAAGACCGTGCGGCGGTTTTCGCGCCCGCGGATCATCCCCAGCGTGCTGAACAAGCACATCGCATAATCGACCGAATGGTCCGCAATCGCGTCGAGTTCGACCAGGTTAGCCTGCACACATTCGATCGGCAGCCCCTGGTCGTCCGCCTTCTGCTGTACGATGCGGAGCATGTGCTCCGACAGGTCGATCGCCAGTCCCTCGTGCCCGGCCCGCACCAGCGGCACGAGCGCCCGACCGGTTCCACAACCCAGGTCGGCCACCAGCCCCGGGGGCTCGAATTGCCGCCGCAGCACGGCCTCATCGGTCTCGAACAGGCTGTTGAAGGCGAAGTAGTCGTCGTAGTCGTCGGCCATGTGCGGGGCGTGGACATAGTCCCAAAGCCCGCGCGACACGCCGGGCGGAAGCTGCCAGGTTGGGCGATCCGGACGGGTCATACGACATAGCCGGGCCATCCTGGCCGAGCGAGCGGGGCGGCTGGCGAGTGCAGCAAAAGCGAAAACCAGTGGCGCCGAGCCAGGATGGCTCGGCTATATAGGGCCCGTTGGCGGCTGATTTCGGCGGCAGTATAATCGCCCGTTTGGGCCTGCGACGCCAGAGGTCGCATGGGCCGACGCCGTACAACCGCGCCGCCTGCAGGGCGTGCGTCCCGCCATACCGGAGCCGGAGTGCCGGCTCGCTTTCCAGAAGGAGTAAACTCTCGTGGCCATTCGCGTCGCAATCAATGGTTTTGGTCGCATCGGGCGGCTCACCTTCCGCAACCTCCACGCCCGCGGCAGCGAGTTCGAGGTCGTCGCCATCAACGACCTGACCGACAACAAGATGCTGGCCACGCTGCTGAAGTACGACAGCACCCATCGCCGCTTCGAGGGCAAGGTCGACTACGACGAGCAGAACCTGATCGTCGACGGCAAGAAGATCAAGGCGCTGGCCGAGAAGGAGCCCGCCAACCTGCCGTGGAAGGACCTGGGCATCGACGTGGTCGTCGAGAGCACCGGGTTTTTCACCAAGCGGTCGAAGGACGGCAAGTCGGGCTACGACACGCATATCAACGCCGGCGCGAAGCGAGTCGTCTTGAGCGCACCGGCCGACGACGGCGCCGACCTGACCTGCGTGCTGGGCGTGAACGACGATCAGCTCAAGCCCGAGATGAAGTGCATCTCCAACGCCAGTTGCACCACGAACTGCCTGGCGCCGATCGCCAAAGTGCTGCACGAGAAGTTCGGCATTGTGAAGGCCCTGATGACGACCGTGCACGCCTACACGAACGACCAGCGCGTGCAGGACATGCCGCACAAGGATCCGTACCGGGCCCGCAGCGCGGCGCAGAATGTGATTCCCACCTCGACCGGCGCCGCAAAGGCCGTGGGCCTCGTGCTGCCGGAGCTCAAGGGCAAGATGACCGGTATTTCGCTCCGCGTGCCGATTCCCACCGGCAGCGTGGTCGACCTCACGAGCATCATGTCGAAGAACGTGACCGCCGAGGAAGTGAACGCGGCGATGAAGGCGGCCTCCGAGAGCGGACCGCTCAAGGGCATCCTGGCTTACACCGAGGATCCGATCGTCTCGACCGACATCATCGGCGATCCGCACAGCTCGATCTTTGCCGCGCCGTGGACTCAGGTAATGGACGGCAACATGCTGAAGGTCGTTAGCTGGTACGACAACGAGTGGGGCTATAGCTGCCGCACCGCCGACCTGATCGCGCGGATTGGGAAGTTCAACTAACGCTAAGACATGGTAAGTTGAGCCGTGGCGACAACCACTTAGCCCCCGGTCAGTGACCGGGGGCTATTTTTTTGCGCTGATCCGTAGCTTATCGCTCCGCGGACCACTCCGGCTTTGACTCCGTCACTACGGCCGCCTGCGTGCTGCGCTGCCACTTCGGAGTGCTCGTGTCGCCGGATGAGGCAGCCACTCGCGCCTGGCCGCCGTCGATCGGCGTGGTCGTCCAGCTCGCCGGCTTATTTCCGGCGGTCGTCGAAAAGCCTTCGACGTGG
>DASVCM010000344.1:0-2772 GCA_036381635.1 Lacipirellula sp. | reverse complement strand
GAGGCCCGAATGCGACGGCCAAATCTTGCGAAATCACGTAAGCAGCTTTGCGCACAGCGATGCACTTTGCGGGATACACTTTTCTTTGCGACCATTGCGTCCTTCTGTTCAAACGGAGCAACAGAAGGGCGCAAAGGTCGCAAAGGTGCTCGCCCGGCCAGGTCTCCGCAGGCGACTCGCCGTGGCGAGATGGCCGGGCTATATCGGCGGGACGCCGCAATATTTGCGACGAACTTCAGTAGATTCTGGAAACTCCCCGTAAGGTTCCACCGCTGGGCGGCTATATAGCAGAGTATCGCTGCGGGGTATAATCGAAGGCTTATGAAGTGCACTTCTCTTCTGCTGGCGGTGGGCGCTGCGTGCGGCTTTGCGGGCCTGCTGCGCGCGGAGCCCGCGCCGCTGGAGTTCAACCGCGACGTACGGTCGATTCTGTCGGAGAACTGCTTCGCGTGCCACGGGTTCGACGAGGCGGCGCGCGAAGCGGATTTGCGGCTCGACGTGGCGGAGTCGGCGCTGGCGGACCGCGGCGGGTATGCGGCGATCGTTCCCGGCGACCTGGAAGCGAGCGAGGTCTGGCTGCGGATCTCCAGCGACGACGAGTCGCTGGTGATGCCGCCGGTCGATTCGCATCGCGAGCTGTCGGCCGAGCAGAGGGAGATTCTGCGGCGGTGGATCGCCGAGGGGGCCAAGTACGAGAAGCACTGGTCGTTCATCCCGCCGGTGAAAGCGGTGTTGCCGGAGGTTTCGCAGCCGGCGTGGGTGCGCAACGAGATCGACCGGTTCGTGATGGCGCGGCTGGACGCCGAGGGGCTGAAGCCTTCGCCGGAGGCGGACCGGCGGATGCTCGTCCGGCGGCTGTATTTCGACTTGACGGGGCTCCCGCCGAGTGCGGAGGAGGTCGAGGCGTTCGTTAACGACGATTCGCCCGATGCTTATGAGCGATTGGTCGATCGGCTGCTGGCGAGTCCTCACTACGGCGAGCGGATGGCGCTGGAATGGCTCGACGCGGCGCGGTACTCCGACACCAACGGCTACTCGATCGATGGCGGCCGGCACATGTGGCTGTGGCGCGATTGGGTGATCCACGCCTTCAACACGAACAAGCCGTATGACGAGTTTCTGGTGGAACAGCTCGCCGGCGATCTGCTGCCGGACCGCACCGAGGCGCAGCTCATCGCCAGCGGCTTTCAGCGAAACAACATGGTGACGCACGAAGGCGGCACGATCCCCGAGGAGAACCTGGCGAACTACAACATCGACCGTGTGAAGACCCTCGGCGAGGCGGTGCTCGGGCTGACGCTGGGTTGCGCGCAGTGCCACGATCACAAGTACGACCCGATCACGCAGCGCGATTACTACCGGCTGTTTGCCTACTTCAACACGCTGAGCGATCAGGGGCTCGACGGCAACTTCGGCGTGAACCCGAAGCCGTTTATTGAGGCGAAGACCGTGCTGCCCACCGGTGAGTTGCCGGAGCTTGAGTCGCGGATGGCGGAGATCCGTCGCGAGCTCGGTAACCCCGAGAAGGATGCCGTCGAAGCGTGGGTCGAGAAACAGCGCGAGGCGCTTGCGCGTCGTGGAAAGGATATGGAGCTGCACTCGGCGGACCTGCTCAAGGTGAGCACGCCGAACGCAGGGTCCGGTTTCGATATCGAGGACGGCAAGTTCGTAAGGATCGCCGGCGCCGGGGGGCTGGTGGCGTATGACGTGTCGATGCGGTTGCCGGAGACTGAGAAGCCGATCACCGGCGTGCGGGTCGTGTTTCATCCGGATGAGAAAGCGCCAGGCGGGGGTTGGGGCTTTGGCAAGCTGCCAGATCCTCCCAATGGCAGCCCCGGGCTTCGCCCGGGGGTTGCGCCGCGTAAGGGCGACGCCTCCACCGATGGAAGCCGACCCCCCGGCGAAGCCGGGGGCTACAAGAGTTCTGAAAAGGGAACGTTCGTCCTCACGTCGTTCTCGGCGAGTGCCGAGAGCGTGCCGGGGGATCAGGTCAATCTCAACCTGCTGCGCGACGCGCGGCGGGTGACCGCCGATACTTGGCGCGAAGAGTATCGGCCGGAGGGCGTGCTCGATACGGGCACGAGCGGATGGTCGCCGGAGCTTTCGCACGACGGGCCGGTGCATATTACGGTGACGTTCGCGGAGCCGATTGATCCGGCGAAGACGCCGTTCCTTACGACACAAGTCAACTTCGGCATCCACGCCCCGCTGGTGGCGGCGCGGTTCGAGTTTTTGGCGCTCACCGGCGAGGACGATGGCAGCGAGTTGCCCGCTGATTTGATTCCGCTCGTGGAAAAGCCGGCGGACCAGCGGAGCGCAGACGAACAACGGCGCGTCGAGCGGTATTTTGCCGCTCATTCCGAAGCGACCAAGCGCCTGCGGATCGAACTGGCGAATCTCGAAGAGCGAAAGAAGGTGCTGACCGAGAAGTTCACGACGATGGTTATGGACGAATCGCCCAATCCGCGGGAGACGTTCATCCTGGAGCGCGGCAACTACGCGGCGCCGACGGAGAAGGTGACCGCCGGGACGCCGGAAGTCCTGCCGCCGCCGCCGGAAGGGGCGCCGGCGAACCGCCTGGGGCTGGCCCTGTGGATCGCCCAGCCGTCGCATCCGCTCACCGCGCGGGTGGCGGTGAACCGGTTCTGGAAGACGCTGTTTGGCTCGGGACTGGTGCGGACGGCGGCCGACTTTGGCAATCAGGGGGCGTGGCCGTCGCATCCGGAGCTGCTCGACTGGCTGGCGGTCGACTTCGTCGAGAGCAGCTGGGAC
>DASVCM010000343.1:0-3994 GCA_036381635.1 Lacipirellula sp. | reverse complement strand
CGACGACGGCCGCGACCATTGGCCGTACTGCTTCACCGGCCTGATGGCCGGCGGGGGCGTTAAGCGCGGCTACGTCCACGGCCGCAGCGACAAGACGGCGAGCGCCCCTGCCGACAGCCCGGTCCATCCCACCGAGCTGCTGGCGACGATCTATCACGCCATGGGCATCGAACCCCACACGATCGTCTACAACCACCTGAAGCAGCCGCGCGAGCTGGTCAAGGGGCAGGCGGTGACGGCGCTTTTTGCGTAGAGCCGCATCCGATGGAATGACGAATTCCCGAATGACGCATGAAAGACCTGCGGGCACAATCTTTTCATTCGTCATTTGCTCATTCGTCATTCCCCTCCCTCGGCACACCTTTTGCGTGGAGCGGAATTCCCCTCCGCAGCTCTTGCGGTGAACTAGAATTACTGTGTAATGTCCCGTCCCGCGCGGGAGTTCGCTAATGCCCTCGCGGGGCGCGAACCGATTAGTTTGTTCTGCGTAATCAATCGTGCGGCCGCTTCGGCGGTCGGGCGTAACAAGCCAAGCTTCTGGTCAAGATTCCGTCGGGAGGACCAATTTTTCGGATAGGCCCGCATCGGCAACATGGCAGCGCGCAGCGCTGTTCGAGGCGCGTCTTTCTTCCAGCGACTCCACCCAGTCGCAATCAGGCCGGAAGTTTGTTACACGAAAAAGGTCGCGATTGAGGCCCCAAGCCCATCGCGGCCTTTTTTCGTGCGCAGGAATGAGCATCGCCATAAAGGTGGGCAAGTAGCCGCGGGCTAACAGCCCGCCGGTGAAGCGGAGTGAACGTCGCCTTCGAGTCGGCAATCATTCACCGCTTCCCCGGCGACCTGTTAGGTCGCGGCTACTGAGAGTCTGCTGCGGCGCTAGCCCGCGAGGCGCATGGCGAGGTCAAGCATCGTCACCAAATCGATCGCGTTGTGCATGAGGATCGAGTTCATTTCGCGATCGAAGCCCGTGCGGACAAACTGCTGGTAGGCCGCGGGAATCATGTGGCCCGGAATGTCGTCCGTGCGCGTGCGGCCGCAAATGTGCTGCTCCAGCGTCTGCAGCTTGCAATCGGGAAGCTGCGACCGCCAGCGGCGACGGGCGTGGTGCAACAGATCAATATGCCGCGGCGCCGGCGGCCGCGCGCCGCGGAACAACAGGTGCCGCCGCGAGCGGTCGACCACCATCGGCCAATCGAAGCTCTTGCCGTTGAAGGTGACCACTACCCCCTCCGCATCCACGCGCTGCCACAGGCTCGCGAGCACCGCCGGCTCTTCCGAGTAGTCGCGGGCCAGCAGCAACTCGACGCAGAGTTGCTGGTCAATGCGGTGGAGCAGGCCAACCAGGAACAGCGCACTGCCGGAGAGACCGCAGGTTTCAAGGTCGAGCAGCAACGCACGCTCAGGAAAGGCCGCTACGAAAGATTCGAAATCCGTTCGCTCGCCTCCCCTCGATGGGGAGGGGCGGGGGGATGGGTGATCGCAGCGTGTACCTGCTTCATCCCCCTCCCCATCCCTCACCGCAAGGGGGAGGGGGCCGGAGGAACTCGTTAACAGAGCATGACGCTTCAAGACTAGAGTCTCGCCGCCAGTCCATAGCTCCTCTAGCGGCAAGCAAATCCGCAGGTGGCTGCCGCACTCGTTGGTCACCACATCGCCGCGGCGAAGCAACCCGGCAATCGGTTTCACCAAGCCCGGTCGCAATGGCGCGGCAGGCCGCGGAGCGATTCGAGCCGCCAATCGGGTATGCGGCGCGGCCGGTTTCATCGCGGGCGCAACGCCCGGCGCCGCGGGCAATGGCTCGCGGTTCAAGGCTTCCAATCGCTGGCGAATCCCTTCGCTAAACATCGTTGTGCCTACCGCCGCAGCGCCTGCAGTTCTCGAACCGTGCGCAGCTCGCGTTCAAGCCATTCCTCAATCGATCGGCGAAAGGGAAAGAGAGCGAGGATCGCCAGGATCAGGCCGATCGTGATGTAGAGCGTGTACTCCGGACCGCCCTGCATGTAGACGAACGTGGCAAAGAAGGCCGGACCTTCCAGCAGGGCGGCGCGAATGATCTTCTGCGTCTGATGCGCCGCCAGCAACTGCCCGGCCTCGTTGGCGCCGTACGGATTGTTGGCGGCCGGCTTTCGCTCGGCGACGGCGCGGCGCGCTTGGGCCATGGCCAAGACTGGGATGACCAGCGCCGCCGCCACGGCCCCGACCGCAAACAGGACGACGTACATGCCTAGCTCACTACCGCCTTGGGGGTCGCGTAGCGCAATGGAGACCACGAGAAACGTGGATACGCCGGCCGCCAGCGCCAGAACGATGATCTGCATCACGCGCGTCGCGACGGCTGCCGCCTTCTTTTCCTCCGGGGTCAGCATGAGACGGGTGCTCCAGTTGGGTGGGCGAGCGGCTCAACGGTCATGACGGCGAGGAGCCTATCCAGCAGCGTGAGCGTCGCCAGCTTGTCGGGCATCGGATTGCCGCGCGTCAGGTCGGGATCGCTGTGAATCGCCGGCCGCAGGTTCGGCAGGCCGACGCAACTGGGGCAGCCCGCTTCGCACGGGCACGCGGCGACCATCTCGCGGCAGATCGACAGCAGATCGTTGATCCTCGCGAAACCCTTCTCGCAATAGCCCAACCCGCCGGGGTAGCGGTCGTAGACGATCATCGTCGGCCGCCCCGTGTTGTGGCTGTTCACCACGCCGGCAATGTCGCGGCTATCGCACATGGCGACGAAGGGTAGAGCGACGACCGCGAGATTCCGCAGGCCCACGAGCCCCTCGCTCGCCCGCAGGCCTTGCCCCTTCATCGCCGCTCGCACCGCGTCGTCGGGCATCAGCCAGAACGCCGTCGTCTGAAGCTGCTGCGCCGGGATGTCGACCGGCCCCAGGCCGATGTTCTCGCGGGTCGCGAACTTGATCTTCTTGAACGCCACCGTCTGCCAGGTAACGTCGACGTCGCCGTAAGTGAGCGCTGTATGCGGCACGGCGTCGCTCGTCGCCCGCTCGCCGGTAACTTGCACGCTGCTTTCGAGCACCGCCTGCGTGTAGTAGTCCGTCTCCCGCCGCTCGACGTAGGCGATCTTGCCGTTCAAATCGAGTTCGCGCACCAGATAGGTCTCGCCGTTGTGAAGGTACACGGCCTCGGGGTAAACGAGTTCCGGGGCGCTAATCGCGTCGACGTTCGCAATGACGTTCGAGGAAGACTCTAGGCTGTAGTCCGTAGGCAGTAGAGAAGAAGAGCTCGAAGACCTCGTCGCAAAGCCGTTGGCGATATTCTTGCCCCGTTCCCCTTTTGTCCTTCCGCTTTCGACAAGCACGATGCTGAACGTATTGTCGCTCATGTGCCGCAGGCTCACGCCGATCGTCGGGTTCTGCCCGCCGGGATGGTAGTAGGCGCCGCGGACTTCGGTGAGCAGGCCCTCGTGGCACAGCGCTTCGATGATCGGCTGCGACAGCGGCCCGAACGTCGCGAGATCGTCCCCCTCCAGCGGCAGTTCGAACGCCGCCGCCTTGAGATGTTTGGCCAGCACATAGGGATTGTCCGGATCGACCACCGCGTGCTCCGGCGATTGGGCGAAGAAGTACTCCGGCCGCCGCAACAAGTACTGGTCGACCGGATCATTGCCGGCCAGCAGCACGGCCAGACTCTCATCGTGCCGTCGCCCGCTGCGGCCCGCCTGCTGCCAACAACTCGCGATCGTGCCCGGGTAATTCACCAGCAGGGCCACGTCGAGCGAACCAATGTCAATGCCGAGTTCCAATGCATTGGTTGCCGCAACCGCCCGCAGCCGACCTGCGAACAAATCCTGCTCCATCTCCCGCCGCTCGTTCGGCAAGTAGCCGCCGCGGTAGGCCCTCACGGCCTCCGCATGCGGCGACCGCTTCTCCGCAAGCGACTGGCGCAGGTAGCGGTGGATCAACTCCGCCGCCTGCCGCGTGCGGGTGAAGGCCAGGGCCTGCCCCTCGGCTTCGACCGCTTCTTCGAGCCACATCACCGCGTCGTC
>DASVCM010000342.1:0-7717 GCA_036381635.1 Lacipirellula sp. | reverse complement strand
CTGCGCCGGTTAGTTGCGTCGCCGCCGTGCGGCCATCGGCGGCGCGGGCGATCGCTTCCATAGCTCGGCGGCCAATCCAATACGCGCTCCCTTCGTCGCCATAGTGGTAACCCCAGCCGCCGACGACGCGCCGCTGGCGGTCAGGCCCGCAGCCAATGGCCGCCGACCCCGTGCCGACAATCAAGGCGATGCCCCAGCCCTCGGGCGTCCCCTCGGCCAGCACCGGTTCGGCATCGTGCTTGAACCACATCTCACGGGCGAGTTGGCGGCGATCGGCCCATGCGCGGATTTGCTCCTGCGCCGAGACGTGACCGGCGCCCGACATCGCCAAAACAGCGCCATCAGCGGTTGTCACGGGCAGCTTTGAATCGGCGAAGGCAGCGTCGATCGCCTGTCCGAGATGCGCCAGGGCCGTCTCCATGCCCACGGCCCGCGGATTAGAGGATTTAGCCAATCCGCGGCCGATGACCGCCGGCTCGCTGCCAGGCCCGAGTCGTGCCAACCAGACTTCGGTCTTCGTGCCTCCACCGTCGACGCCAAGAACGAGGCAAGAGTCTTTATCAGATGATGGCATGCAATGAGTATATAGCCCGGACATCCTGGCCGGAGTCAATGTGGCGCGAAGTTGCCGAAGTCGGCGTCGGAATTCGCCGAGCCAGGATGGCTCGGCTATATAGATTACGCCTTGCCGTTGGCTAGGACGCCGCTTTCCAGAGCGCGGCGCAGATGACCCCGCGCCGCCAGCAACGCCGCCCGCGCTTCGTCGGGCGTCAACCGCAGGCGATGGCTCACGACTGCCGTCTTGACCTCGCCGTTGCAGCGGTCCAGCAGCTCCTTCGCGGCGTCGCCCGTCAATCCCGTGAGTGTGCCGACGATCCGCTTGGCCCGCTCGGTGAGCTTGGTATTGGTCGCATTCATGTCGACCATCAGATTGCCGTAGGTCTTGCCCATCTGCACCATGGCGCCGGTGGTGAGCATGTTCAGCACCATCTTGGTAGCGGTGCCGGCCTTCATGCGGGTCGAGCCGCTGAGGACCTCCGGACCTACAACCGGGATGATGCTGATATCCGCCCGAGAGGCGAGCAAGGCGTCTTTATTGCACGCCAGTCCGATCGTGAACGCGCCCTGGCTGCGGGCGTAATCCATGCCGCCGATGACATACGGCGTGCGGCCGCTAGTGGCGATGCCTACCAGCACGTCGTGGCTGCAAAGATCGATCTTGCGGAGATCTTCGGCGGCCAGATTTGGCGAATCTTCGGCGCCTTCCACGGCCTTCAGCATGGCGCCCGGACCGCCGGCGATGATGCCCAGCACTTGCGAGGGATCGGAACGAAACGTCGGCGGGCATTCGGCCGCGTCGAGGATGCCCAGTCGGCCCGAGGTGCCGGCGCCGATGTAAATTAGCCGGCCGCCATGAGTCAGCCGGTTGGCGATCACTTCAATTGCCTTGGCAATCGGCTCAGCCTGCTCGGCGACCGCCGCCGCACACTTCGCGTCTTCAGCGTTGATCAGCCGCACCAACTCCAGCGGAGTGAGGCTGTCGAGATGTTCAGACGCCGGGTTTCGGGCTTCGGTGGTCAGGTGCTCGAGCATGCTTCGATTCTAGTAACGCCCCCGGGCGTAAGACAGATTTGGTGCGCGAAACAGAGTAAAATCTGCGCTGCCCCGGATGATCAGCGCCGGGGCAAGGTTATACTGAAGTCGCACGCCGCTGGCGAAGGTTACTTCTTAATTCGGCGTCAGTTACGCACAATCCGCACGGCTACTTTCGCCGTGTTTTCCTCGCGGCCGCCGGGCGCGGGCCCTTCAACAGAACCCCGGCTAGGATGGCCGGGCTATATACCATGCCGACGCTTGCCGCGACGACCTCGATTTCCGGGTTTTCGCTCCACCCTGTCGATACGGCGGTCATCGCGGGATATCTCCTGGCGATGCTGGCGATCGGCGTTTGGGTGGGCCGGGGACAGAAGTCGACCGCCGACTACTTCCTCGGCGACCGCTCGCTCCCCTGGTGGGCCGTGCTGCTGTCGATTGTCGCGACCGAGACGAGTACGGTCACGTTTTTGAGCATCCCCGGGATGGCCTTCGCCGCCGGGGGCGACCTGCGGTTTTTGCAGATCACGTTTGGGTACATCATCGGCCGGATGCTCGTGGTGGCGATCCTGCTGCCGCTGTACTTTCGCGGCGAGCCGTTCACAGCGTATGAGGTGCTGCAGCGGCGGTTTGGGAAGACGTCGCGACGGGCGACGTCGCTACTGTTTTTGGTCACGCGGAATCTGGCCGACGCGCTGCGGCTGTACCTGTCGGCGCTAGTGCTGCAGCTTGCCATGGGTTTGGACCTGCCTACCTCGATTGTGGTGATGGGCGTCGTGACGCTTATTTACACCTATATCGGCGGCGTCAAGTCGGTCATCTGGAACGACTGCGTCCAGTTCGTCATCTACATCGCCGGCGCGTGCATCGCTCTATACGAGATCATCCACGCGCTGCCGGGCGGCCTGGAGCAGTTTACGGCCTTCGCGGCTGAGCAGGACAAGCTGCGCATGCTCGACTTTGAATTTAGCTTCGTTAAACCGACGATGACGTTTTGGGCGGGACTCGTGGGAGGCGCCTTCCTGACGATGGCAACCCATGGGACCGACCAACTTACGGTGCAGCGATTGCTAACCGCTCGCAGCCAGCGCGGCGCGGCGGTGGCGCTCGTGGCGAGCGGCTTCGTGGTGTGCCTGCAGTTTGCGCTGTTCCTGGTGATTGGAGCGGCGCTTGCGGCGTTCTTTAGCGGGTATCCGCCCGAAGGGGGCATGGAGCTTAACAAGGACCATGCGTTCGCCTATTACATTGTCCATCACCTGCGGCCGGGTCTGGTGGGCCTCACGCTGGCCGCCGTGTTTTCCGCAGCAATGTCCACGCTGTCGGGATCGTTGAATTCCTCGGCGACGGCCCTGGTGAGCGACTTCATCATCCCGCTGCGCCGCACGCCGCTTAGTGAGTCGGCGCAACTGAAGATTTCACGGATAGCGACCGGCATCTTCGGCTTGCTGCAGATTGGCATCGCCCTGGCCAGTTATTGGCGCAACGCCGATCAAAGCGTCGTTGAAAGCGTGCTGACCATCGCGGCCTTTACCAGCGGCCCGATGCTCGGGCTGTATCTGCTGGCGGTGCTCACGCCGCGGGTTCATGAACGAGCGGCGCTAACCGCTTTCGTGATTGGGCTCGCGCTGCTCGCCTTCGTACAGTTCACCACTTGGCCGGCCTGGCCCTTCGAGAGCGTGAGCTGGCCCGGGGAACCGATTTACTGGCCGTGGTATGCGGCGATCGGCTCGCTGTGCAGCTTGATAATTGGTTGGCTGCTGAGTTGGACTCCGCTGAATGGCCCTGCGACGGATGTTATCGCTGATTAACGAGAAACCTTTGATGACACGATCAATTCCGCGCATTGAGTGGTTGGCTTTCGTCCTCGTGGCGCTGTTCACGGCGTCGCCGGTGCATGGCGCGATTCCGGAAGTGGCGCCCGAGCAGCTTGGCTTGGATGCAGATCATCTAGAGCGCATCGACGGCATCGTCGCCGAGGAGATCGAGGCGAAACATCTACCCGGCTGCGTCGTGGCGATCGGCCGCACCGGCGGCATCGGCTTTTTGAAGGCGTACGGCCATCGGGCGATCGAGCCGGAAAAGGAAGAGATGACTGTCGACACGGTGTTCGACATGGCGTCGCTCACCAAACCGATTGCGACGGCCACCAGCATCATGATCCTCGTTGAGCGCGGCGAGGTGCGGCTGCGCAACCCGGTGGCCGAGTACATCCCCGAGTTCGGCGAGAACGGCAAGGAGGACGTCACCGTCGAAGACCTACTCGTCCACCGCGGCGGGTTGATTCCCGACAACTCGCTCAAGGACTATCAGGACGGACACGAAAAGGCCTGGGAGCGGATCTTTGCTCTCGAAGGCGGCCGCGGGCGCGAGGACCGGTTCATTTACTCCGACGTCGGCTTTCTGGTGCTTGGCGAAATCGTGCATCGCGTGAGCGGCAAGTCGGTCGATCAGTTCGCCGCCGAGAATATCTTTGAGCCGCTCGGCATGCAGGAGACGGGTTACAATCCGGCCGAACCGCTTCGCGAGCGGGCCGCGCCAACCGAAAAGATCGACGGCAAGTGGCGGCGCGGCAAGGTCCATGACCCGCGCGCCGCGCTGCTCGATGGCGTGGCCGGGCATGCGGGCTTGTTCTCCACCGCCGCCGATTTGGCCATCTATTGCGACGCCATGTTGCGAGCTTCGCGGCCGGGCGAAGAGTCGGCCGGCATCATGAGCCGGGCGACCGTTGCCGAGATGACCGAGCCGCGGGAGATTGGCCGCAACCGCCGCGCGTTGGGCTGGGACAACCGCACCGGCTATTCCACCAACCGCGGCGAGCTGATGAGCGACCGGGCGTTCGGCCACGGCGGCTTCACCGGCACGGCGATGTGGATCGATCCGGAGCTCGATCTGTTCGTGATCTTCCTCTCCAATCGCCTTCATCCTGACGGCGAAGGGAGCGTTAACCCGCTGGCCGGCCGCATCGGCACGATCGCCGCCGCGGCGATCAACGGTCCCCCTCCCTCGAAGGGCGTGGCTAGGGGAGGGATTGCCGACGCCTCCAGCGCACCCACCGATCCGGTGGCGCACACCGCTCGCAAAAACCCCTCACCTAACCTCTCCCCAGAGGGGAGATGGACCAATGCCGCCGATGTAGGCCCCAATGAGCAACCAGGATCTAGCATCGCGCAGCCAACATCGGTCCTTACGGGCATCGACGTGCTCATCCGCGACGACTTCAAACCGCTGAAGGGGCGCAAAATCGGCCTCATCACCAACCACACGGGCCTCGATCGCGAAGGCCATCGCACGATCGATCTCCTGGCCAACGCCCGCGGAGTCGAACTTGTGGCTCTGTTCAGTCCCGAGCACGGCATCGCGGGCGCGCTTGACCACGAGGGCATCCAGGACGCTCGCGATCCGGCAACCGGCCTTCCGGTCCACAGTCTCTACGACGGCCCCGTTCGCCGGCCGAAGCCGGAACATCTTAAAGGCATCGATACGCTCGTGTTCGACATCCAGGACGTAGGCGCCCGGTTTTACACCTACATGTCCACCATGGCCTGGGCCATGGAAGCCGCCGGCGAGCAGGGCCTGAAGTTTGTCGTGCTCGATCGGCCGAACCCGATTGGCGGCGTGGCCGTGGAAGGGCCCATCGCCGATGCGGGGCGCGAGTCGTTCGTCGGCTGCCACACGATCCCCGTGCGGCACGGCATGACCGTCGGCGAGGTGGCTCGCATGTATCGCAAGGAGCGGGATATCGACGTCGATCTGGAAGTCATCGAGGTCGAGAACTGGAGTCGCGAGGACTATTGGGACCGGACGGGACTCACCTGGGTCAATCCCTCGCCCAACATGCGGAGCCTGACCGAAGCGGTGCTCTACCCGGGCATGGGGATCTGGGAGACGACCAACATCTCGGTCGGGCGCGGCACGGATACGCCGTTTGAGGTGCTTGGCGCCCCGTGGATAGATGGGCGCGAACTCGCCGCCGAGCTTAACGCCGCCGGCCTGAAGGGCGTGCGGTTCATCCCGATCGAATTCACGCCGGACGCCAGCAAGTACAAAGGGGAAAAATGCGGCGGCATCAACGTGACCATCACCGACCGCGAGAGAATCGACTCGGTGGCTATCGGCATGGAAATGGCCTGCACGCTGCGGCGGCTCTACCCGCTCGAGTGGCATACGCGGGCGATGGACCGGCTGTTGATCAACGAAGAGGTACGGGACGCGATCCTCGACGGCGCCGATCGGGCGGAGATCGAGGAATTGTACAAGCCCGAGCTTGACGAGTTCCTGAAGCGCCGCGAGAAGTTTCTCCTCTACGAGTAGCACGGGAGGGCGAGGCTCCCGCCGAGCCGTTGGGCGCCACTGCTGGCTCGTCCAGCAGTAGGCGCCGTGTACCCGCTTCGCACTGCTGGGCAAGCCAGCAGTGGCATCCCCTACATCGATTCATAATGTCCACGACGGTAGACAGCGCGTTAATTGACGAACTGTCGCGCCAACTTGGCGCGGACCGCGTGCTGACGGCCCCTGAAGACGTCGCCGTCTACGGCTACGACGGCACGCCCGTGCTGCGCGAGAACCCCGGCTGCGTCATCTTCCCAAAGACGACCGCCGAGGTCGCCGCCTGCGTGAAGGTCGCACGGCAGTTCAAAACGCCGGTGGTCACCCGCGGCTCGGGCACGGGCCTGAGCGGCGGCAGCGTTCCGCTGGCCGGATGCGTGGTGCTCTGTCTGGCGCACATGAACCGCATCCTGGAGCTCGACGCGCGCAACCTCACCATCGAGGTCGAAGCGGGCGTCGTCACGCAGGCGGTCGACGAGGCCGCGGCGAAGCACGGGCTGTTCTATCCGCCGGACCCGGGCTCGCGAAAGATTTCGACCATCGGCGGCAACGTTGCTGAGAACTCTGGCGGGCTGCGCGGGTTGAAGTACGGCGTCACCCGCGACTATGTGATGGGACTGGAAGCCGTGCTCGCCAGCGGCGACGTCGTGTGGCTGGGCAACAAGTGCGTCAAAGACGTCGCGGGGTACAACCTGCGCGATTTATTTATCGGGTCCGAAGGAACGCTGGGCATTGTTACCCGGGTGCTGCTGAAGCTCCTGCCACAGCCGGCGGCGCGGAAGACGATGCTTGCGACATTCACGTCGATCGAAGCGGCCGGCGAAACGGTCTCCGACATCATCACCGCGAAGATCATCCCGTGCACGCTCGAGTTCCTCGACCAGCAAACCATTCGCTGCGTCGAGGAGTTCGCCCATGTCGGCCTGCCGACGCAGGCGGCTGCGGTGCTGATCATGGAAACCGACGGCCATCCGCAAGCAGTTGCCGACGAAGCGACAGCCATGGCGTCCATTGCCGCTGCTCGCGGAGCGATCGAGGTAAGAACCGCGACCGACGCCGCCGAGGCGGACCGACTTCTCACGGCCCGCCGCAGCGCGTTCTCCGCGCTGGCCCGCGTGCGGCCAACCACCGTTCTCGAAGACGTGACCGTGCCGCGAAGCGAATTGGCGGGGATGGTCGGCTTCATCGCCGCGACGGCCGCCAAGTACCGCCTCTCGATCGGTACGTTCGGCCACATGGGCGACGGCAACCTCCACCCGACGTTTCTGGCCGACGAGCGCGACGCCGACGAGATGCATCGCGTTGAATTGGCCCTGAGTGAGATCGTCGACCGCACGCTCGCGGTCGGCGGTACCATCACCGGCGAGCACGGCGTAGGATTGGCCAAGAAGCCCTACCTCCGCCAACAACTCGGCGACAACAGCTACGAGTTGCTGAAGCTGGTAAAGCGCGCCTTTGATCCGGAGGGATTGCTCAATCCCGGTAAGATTTTTGAATAAGACATGCGACCGCGGATTACACGGATAAGAAACAAGACAATTGTGGCCGCAAAAAGGCACAAGAGACGCAAAAAGAAAAATCAATAGAAACGGAATTCGCCGCATCCCCTTTTTGCGCCTTTTGCGCCTTTTTGCGGCAAAGCATTTTTCATATCCGCGCGATCCGCGGTTCCTAATTCTGTGCGGACACTGCGTTGCCCGAAACAAATCTTCTTAAGTCGCTGGATTACTCCATCCTGCAGCAGTGCATGCACTGTGGGATGTGTCTGCCGACGTGCCCCACGTACGACGAGACAAAG
>DASVCM010000341.1:0-3101 GCA_036381635.1 Lacipirellula sp. | reverse complement strand
TGGCCGCTATGATTGGCCGCAAATCGAAGGGCAGGTCACCCGCCAGTCTGCGCTCGTTTAGTCGGCGTTCTTCATCCTGTGATGCGATTGCTCTTCTTGGCCCCACTCTGATGTGTATGCGACCCTTGAACCGAACCGGGGGAAAGTTTGACGGATGTACTATGATCACTGCGATCTCGCAACCACCTAGAGCTTTCTTTTGCACCTCCATGCTTGGAATTGGCAGAATGTTGCCGTCTGACCTCATGGCCGCAAGGGTCAGCAAAAGTTGATCATCAACATCTACGTTCGCACATGTTCCATCGTCCCGGACTCCGATGAAAATGACCCCTGGCTTGTCGTGGCCAGGCATGTCATTCGCAAGAGCGCATATTGCTTCACGAATTCGATCGCGATCTGCGATTGATTCCTTCCGCTCCGTGCGGTCGGATTCTAAGTCAATCATTAATTGTTGAAGTTCAACATCTGTCATGGCAGAGCCATTTAGGCTGACGTTTGCTTGCGCCGCGGGCGGTAAATCTCCGTCGCCGTACCCAGGTACGCTTCCGCGCTGAAACCGACCGTTTCGCTCAGCGTCGGATGCGGGTGAATCGTCTCGCCCAGATCGCGGGCCGTGCAGCCCATCTCGATCGCCAACACTGCCTCGGCGATCAGCTCGCCGGCGCCGGCGCCCACTATTCCTACGCCCAGCACTCGGTCCGTGGCCGGGTCGGCGATGAATTTCGTCAGCCCGTCGGTGCGGCCATTGGCAATTGCCCGCCCGCTCGCCTGCCATGGGTACTGCGAGATCGCCACTTCGCGGCCTTCCTTCTTCGCTTGATCCTGCGTTAGCCCGGCCCACGCGATTTCCGGGTCGGTAAACACCACCGCCGGAATTGCCGCCTTGTCGAACGCGGCCGGCTCGCCCGCCAGCACCTCAGCCGCCACTTTGCCTTCGTGCGACGCCTTGTGGGCCAGCATCGGCACGCCCGCCACGTCGCCGATCGCCAGAATGTGCGGATCGCTCGTCCGCTGCTGATCGTCAATTTCGACGAAGCCCTTGTCGTCGATCGTAGCCTTCGTATTCTCCAACCCGAAGCCCTGCGACTTCGGCCGCCGCCCGACCGACACCAGCACACGGTCGTAAGAATTCTTGAACTTCGCGCCGTCAGGCCCTTCCATCTCGACCTCAACCTTGCTGCCGGCGTCCTTCAGGCCGATCACCTTCGTGCTGAGCATGATCGACTCGAACGACTCGCGAAGCCGCTTCTCCAGCGGCTTCACCAGGTCGCGATCGGCGCCGGGCAAGAGGCCGTCCATCAGCTCAACGACCGACACCCTGGAGCCGATCTCCGCGTACACCGTCCCCATCTCCAGCCCGATGTACCCGCCGCCTACTACCAGCAGCGACTCGGGCACGTCCTTCAACTCCAGCGCCCCGGTCGAATCCATCACCCGGTCCGAGCCGATCTGGAACATCTTCGGCATCGCCGGCACGCTGCCGCTGGCGAGGATGCAATGGTCGAACGTCAGCCGCCCGTCGCCATAGGTTTCCGGACTGCCCCCCTCAAGCTGCAGCGTCTGCGAATCGACAAACACGCCGCGGGCATGCACCACCTTCACATTCCGCCGCTTCGCAAGTTGAGCGAGCCCGCCGGTGAGCGTGCTGATCACCTGCTCCTTGCGCTTGCGAAGCTTCTCGACGCTCAGCTTCGGCGTGCCGAAGTCGACGCCCCACTCCGCCATCTCGCGGGCTTCGCTGATGACCTTGGCTACGTGCAGCAAGGCCTTCGACGGGATGCACCCGCGGAGCAGGCAAGTGCCCCCCAGCCGCGGGTCGGCCTCCACAATGGCGACCTCCATCCCCAGGTCAGCCGCCAAAAACGCCGCGGCGTATCCGCCCGGCCCCCCGCCCAGCACCACCACTTGCGAATGCATTGCAAATCCCCCTCCCTCGAAGGGAGGGGCCAGGGGAGGGATTAGCGGCCGATGGGATTCACCCTTCCGCTAACCGCTCCAAGGAAGTCAACAAACCTAAAAATGCCAATTTATTCCGCCCGAACCCTACATTTTACCGGGGCGGACACTTCTCACAATGGCAGGTCCCGTGCCAGATAGCCGGGCCATCCTGGCCCGGCGAGATCAGAGTACGACAGAATTGTCGCCAAGAAAGCTGCGCTCGTCCGGCCAGGATGGCCGGGCTATCTACGGAGCAAATGCCGCAATGCCGATTCCAATTCCGGCTGGCGGAACTGATACCCAGCCGTCATAAGAGCCTGCGGCGCGACGCGGGTACTGGACAACAATAGCGCATCGGCCATCTCGCCAAATGCCAGCCGCGCAGCAAACGCAGGCATCGGCGCGACCGTGGGCCGCGATAGCACGCGCCCCAGCCTCTTGGTGAACGCCGCGTTGGTCACCGGTTGCGGCGCGACCACATTCACGGGACCGTTGATGTTTTCGTTGCCAAGTGCGTACGCAACGACCCCGGCCACATCATCAATCGCCACCCAACTCATATACTGCCGCCCATTGCCAATCTTCCCGCCGACGCCGAGCTTGAACGGCCGCAACATCTTTTTCAGCGCGCCGCCTTCGGGACTGAGCACCACGCCAATCCGCAGGTTCACCACCCGCACTCCAGCGTCGCGCGCCGGTTGGCACGCCGCCTCCCACTCCTGACAAACGCGGCCAAGAAAATCATTCGCCGGCGCCGACGACTCGTTCAGCGTCTCCTCGCCCCGATCGCCGTAGTACCCGATGGCCGACGCGCAAACCAAGGCTTGCGGCTTAGCGCTGCAGCCAGCGATCGCTTCGGCGATCAACCGCGTCCCGATGACGCGGCTGTCGCGAATCTTCTTCTTGAACGATTTGGTCCACCGCCCGCCGGCAATGTTCTCGCCCGCCAGGTGTACCACCGCATCGACGCCTTCCAGCCGCGTCGCATCAATCCGCCCGGCGTCAGGATCCCAGAACACTTCCCGGGCCGTATCCTGCACCGGCCGACGCACCGCGCGAATGGCGGTCGCTCCAGCTTGCTCCAACTCCGCGACCAGCCGGCGCCCGACCAGCCCGCTCGCCCCCGTCACAACAATTCGTTGCCCCGCAAGCGAAGGATTCAT
>DASVCM010000340.1:0-2784 GCA_036381635.1 Lacipirellula sp. | reverse complement strand
CCCCAGGTGAACACGGCCGAGCAGGCCGCCGAGATCATCCAGCACGCCAAGTATCCGCCGTGGGGCCAGCGCGGCGCCGCGACTCGCCGGGCACACAATCGCTACGCCCACGCCCACGCGCCGACATTCCTCAAGGAGATGAACGAGCAAACGTTTATCGCTGTGCAGGCCGAGACGACCGAGGCCATTGCCAACGTCGATTCGATCGCCGCTGTGGAAGGAATCGACGCCGTCTTCTGCGGACCCTTCGATTTATCGATCAGCCTCGGCATTCCGGGCGAGGTGAATCACCCGCGCGAGGTCGAAGCGGTCGACAAGATGGTCGACGCATGCCGCCGCCACAGCAAAGCGAGCGGCATCCTCATGTTCGAGCCGGAGCACCTGAAGCCCTGGATCGACAAAGGCATGCGGTTCATCGCCTACAGCAGCGACGTGAACATGATCGCCGACGCGGCGGCGGGGGCGCTGAAGACGCTACGCGGGTATGCGGAGTGAGCTTTTAACACATCAGATTCCTCCGGCTCCCTCCCCATTGAGGGGAGGGCTGGGGAGGGGGTTGGAGCTGGTACACGCTTCTATCACCCCTCCCTAACCCTCCCCATCCAGGGGAGGGGACCGGAAGAACTATTGGCGGACTTACACCAACTTCAGCACCTTCAGCGCCGCAATGAACGACAGCGCTGTGAAGAAGATGCCCGCCAGCACGAGCCCGATCCGCTGAAACCAATTCGGCCGAATCTCCCGCGGCAACAGGATGAGATTTACCGCCAGCACGTGGAAGCAACTGAAGCCCAGGCCCAGGTTGTACACGATGGTCGCCGCCTTCAGCAGCGTCACCGGGTTCCACATCGACAGCGAGACCAGCCCGAACGCCGCGTAGCCGCACAGGGCGCCGAAGTACAGGTTGCGGATTCGGTGCGTGTTCCACTGCCGGAGTTGCGGTACGGCGGTCCAGCAGACGTCGACCCACCGCCGCAGCACGCCGTCGGCGGTGCTAGTGATATTGGGCGCCAGGACCAGAAATCCGCAAAAGAGCGTCATCAGCCAGAACGCCTGGCCCCACTCCGGTCCGACCGCATCGCGCAAGCCGCCAGCTGTGAGCGCGGCCGCTTCCCAATCCTGAGCCACCGTGTTCCGCGGTAGAAACTGCACCGAGAGCATGCAGGGCAGCGCGACGCCAACGAAGCACGCCGGCATCCACACCACGAGCTGATCACGCAGCACAAATCGAAACCACCCGGTGAACCGCCGCAGCGACTCGCGGGTAACCTCGAAGACGGTCCCGGTGTGGGCCAGCTTGATCGCCTCGCCGCCGACCATGCTCGGCACAGCGCCCACCAACCGGCCCATGCCCCAACCCTGATCGCGGGTGTAGGCGCTGATTGCCGTGTTCGTCAGTCCGCCGGAGCCAGAGATGGCCGCCAGCGCCGCCAACTCGGCGATCATCGTGAAATCAATCCGCGGCATCCCCCGCCCCTGCCAGAGCGAGACGAAAATGTTTTCCACAGCCGGCGATCCGGCTTCGCCGGTGAGCACCGGCACGCTGCCGAACTGGACAAAGCCGCTGAGGATTTCGACCCAGGTGTCCGCCGTCGAATAGAGAACGGCCACCAGCAGCAGAAAGCCGAGCACCACGACGATCTTGAAGCTGATCAGCAGCTTCAGCGAGTAGTACACCTTCCCGCCGAACACCAGCGGCGCGAGCATCAAGAAGAACAGCACGTACTTCAGCGTCTGCAATAGCGCGAACCCAGTCATTGCCGTGCCGAGCACGCTATAGGTTTTCTCGGGGTGGGCTATTTCCCCGACGATCACGGCGGCAAGCGGCGCGGCCGCCGCCGAGGCGATGTACGGAAAGACCGACCCGAAATCGAGCAACAGATACACGAACAACCAGAAGATCGGCCCCGGCAGCAGGCGGAACTTGCCCGTCGAGATCGGCTCGCCGCAGTACAGCGTGTATCGGCTGATCTCCAGGTTGTAGACAACCTGCCCCAGGATCGAGAGCGTGGTGAGCCACAAGATGGCCCCGCCGTACTTCGCGGTGGTTAGCGGCCCGGCGATCCATTCGCCGCCGCCGATGGCCACGCCTCCCATGACCAGCCCGGGCCCGATCAGCTCCGTCCAACTCCGCAAGGTCAGCCGCGGCGCCTCCGGCAGCTCGCCAACCTCCCACGGCGGCATCTTCGGCGAACCCGGCTGCGCGGCCACCGTTGGCCGTGCGGAATCTGAAGCGTAGTCCTTATCGGTCATGCGGCAGGCCGTCGAACAGAGTGGTTTGAATGTCGCCCCAGCTTAACCCATTAAGTGGTTCATCGCAGCCAATGTCGGCGCGAAGGCCAATCGCAAAAAGCATTTAGCCGAGGGGCTTGCCCGGCGGTGTCCGCCGCGAACGGCCAAGCCACATCAGGTTAACTCTGCATTAAGTTGCGTTCTCCTCTACGATGGCACAAGGCCGGTCGCGCCGATAAATCCAAACGTGTGTCGCCGCGACGCTGGGCGCCGCGTGTCCCGGCTCCTTTTCATCCTCGCGCAATGCGAGCCTCGCCGGCGGGCGGCTACAATTGAATGTCTGTCGCTCCGATCGCGTCTGAATATAGTAATCCATGGCAAACGTCGGGCTCATGCTGAAGCTGGTCGTCCTCTCCGCACTGCTGGGGGCAGCGCGCGAGGAGAAGTGGTGCTTCGACAAAGTCGACGTTGGCGACCAGCCCGCCGGCTTTTCCTTTGAGACTTCGCGCAAAGAGTTCCCCGGCAATTGGGAGGTGCTGGACGACGACGGCG
>DASVCM010000339.1:0-3344 GCA_036381635.1 Lacipirellula sp. | reverse complement strand
GGAAGGCGATTTCCGGCTGCGAGCGGACGCCTCGTTACAGGCTCACAAACTTAGTGACCTTGAATCAGTTGCTAGGCCGCGACAACCGCTGCAGCCTGAGCCGCTGCTGTGCTGAAACTCTGAGGGTTCCGACGACAATGTCCATGCGATCTCGACTCTTGGCCGCAGCCGCGCTCATTGTACTTTCACAGGCGTTTGTCGTCGCCATTGAGCGAGGCTTAAGACCCGAGCTGTCGGCCCTTCCTCATACGAGTTCGACGACCTTGCCGGCGAGCATTGGAGATTTCATCGGCCAGGACAAGCCCTTGGACGAGCGGTTAGTAAGGGCGTCTGATGCCGAAGCGATGCTCAACCGCGCCTACCGAAATCGCTTGAACGACGGCGTGGTAGTCAACGTCGGCATTTGGACGCGATTCAACATGGGCATTCCTCATTCGCCGACTGAATGTTATCCCAGCGCGGGATGGGAGATATCCAGTCGAAAAGTGAAGCAGTTGCCGCTGGACGATGGCCGACGCTTCGATGTCAAGGAATTCGTGTTCCAGCGAGACGACGATCGCATCGCGGTCATGTACTGGGTCCATCTGGGCGACGAAGTCATTACGGACAGTGAATCGATACGACAGTTGCGGCAGCGATTGCGCGCGACTGGCGAGAACCTCCCGGCATTAGTAAAGGTAATGCTTCAAACGGATGCGAGGAATCTCGAATTGGCGGAGTCGCGGCTAACGCGTTTCGCGGCACAGGTACTACCCCATACCGAATTGATTGACTAAAAGGTCGCCTCCCGCGACATCACATCCGAATCTTTCGCTATTCGAATAATGGCACGCCGCCGCGTCCTTTTCATCAATCGGTCGTATTGGCCCGACGTCGAAGCAACCGGGCAGTTGCTGACGGAATTGTGCGAATCGTTAGCGCATGAGTTTGAGGTCCATGTACTTTGCGGCCAGCCGCGACGCGTCCTTGACGTCGAGACCTATGTACGCCGGGGGGCAGATAGCCGAAACGGGGTCACTATTCATCGCGTGCGTCACACGCAATTCAACAAAGCGTCCTTTTTCGGCCGGATCGTGAATATGATTACGTTCCAGGCTTCGGCGGCCTGGCAGGCCCTGCGGGCGCCGCGGCCGGATATCGTCGTCACGGAGACGGATCCGCCGTTCTTGTGCCTGCTCGGCTGGCTGCTGCAGTCGCTTCGTCGTTGCCAGCATATCGCCTATTTGCAGGATATTTACCCCGATGTCGCCGTGGCGCTCGGGAAGCTAAAGACTAGCTGGCACAGCGATCTTCTCAGGCGATTGTTTCTTGCCGCCTATCGGCGAAGCCGCGGCGTGATCGTACTTAGCCGAGACATGCGTGAACTGCTGATCGACAGCGGCCTCCCCGGGAGTCTGATATCCGTCATACCTAACTGGGCCGATACGCAAGCCATCTATCCGGCCAAATCGAATAACCACTTCCGCCGTCGACACGGACTGCAGCGCGATTTTGTGGTCATGTACTCGGGCAACATGGGATTGAGTCAGCGCCTTGACGAGGTCCTGGAAGCGGCTGAGTTATTAATCGACCGTGACAATATTATGTTCGTCCTGGTTGGCGATGGCGCAGAACGCAGCCGCCTGGAGCAACTAGCCGCGCATCGTCATCTCCGCAACGTACGTTTCTTTGATTACCAGGCAAAAGCCGATCTGGCGGACAGCCTTAGCGCGGCGGACGTGCATTTGATCATCTTACGTCCGGAGATAAAGCGGTTGCTTATGCCGAGCAAACTTTATGGCATACTGGCCAGCGACACCCCAGCCATTGTTTGGGCCGATCCGGATTGTGAACTCGCACACGTTGTCGCCAGCAACGATCTAGGAACTGTGGCTTCCGCTTCGCGAGCGACGGACCTTGCCGAAGTTATTCGGCAAGCAGCGGATTCACCGGACGTGGTCGCTCGCCAAGGCAGGGCTGCGCGAGCCTATGCCTTGAAGCACTGCGGCCGTGACCGCAGCGTATATCTCATCCGCACTCTGCTCGGCGGCCCACCGCCATCAGGCAAGCGCGACGTCGTCGACAGGGGAAGACAAGCCGAAGTTCTTGCCGGCGCCGAAGCGGAGACGAGCATTCAGCGGCCGTCGCCTGGAAGGCTTTCAGAAACGCCATGTCAGACCATCTGCTGATTCTCGAAGCCGGTCGCGCAGAGCGCAATTACTGGCGCGATCTGCTGCGCTACCGGGAGCTGTTTTTCACGCTCGCATGGCGCGATATCGCCGTCCGCTACAAGCAGACGGTGATTGGCGTGGCGTGGGCGGTCATCCGACCCTTGCTGACGATGATCATCTTCACCGTCATCTTTGGTCGCATTGCCAGGTTGCCGAGCGACGGGGCATCACCCTACGCGCTCATGGTTCTCGCCGGCATGATCCCCTGGACGCTCTTCTCCACGTCGCTTGGCGAAGCCTCGAACAGCCTGATCACAAACGTACACCTGATTAGCAAGGTGTACTTCCCGCGTCTGATCGTTCCCACGGCCGCCGTGATAACAGCGTTCGTCGACATGCTCATCAGCCTGATGCTGCTCGCGGGCGTAATGATCTACTTCGGCTTCGCACCTGGATGGCAAATTGTACTCTTGCCATTCTTCTCGATCCTCGCCTTGCTGGCCAGCTTAGGTCCCGGGCTATATGTCACGTCGCTAAACGTCAAATATCGCGACTTCCGTTACGTCATTCCGTTCATCGTGCAGTTCGGGCTATACGTCTCCCCGGTTGGGTTTTCCAGCAACGTGATTTCGGACGAGTGGCGGCTTTTGTATAGCCTGAATCCCGTCGTTGGCGTAATCGACGGATTCCGCTGGTGCCTGCTTGGAGGCCAGAGCGACCTGTATCTCCCCGGGTTTGCCTTGAGCCTGCTGGTCGTCTTCTTCTTCCTGTGGTTAGGCGTGCGGAAGTTCCGCTCCATGGAACGTTCGTTTGCCGACATCATTTGAGCTCTATGTCTGACTCGATCATCGAAGTCGAATCCCTGGGCAAGTCGTATCTCATCGGCCACCAAGGCCCGCGCGAAAGTTACACGGCGCTGCGAGACGTGATGGCCAGGCAGGTGCGCGGCGCGTGGAACGCCACGCGAAGGGCGATGCGTGGCCAGACCGCCGTGGCGGGCGATCAGATCGAGGAATTCTGGGCCCTGCGGGACGTATCGTTCAGCGTCAAGCAAGGGGAAGTGGTCGGCATCATCGGCCGAAATGGCGCCGGCAAAAGCACGCTGTTGAAGATCCTGTCGCGAATCACCGAGCCGACGGAAGGCCGCGTGACCCTCCGCGGCCGCGTGGCGAGCCTGCTGGAAGTCGGCACCGG
>DASVCM010000338.1:0-3325 GCA_036381635.1 Lacipirellula sp. | reverse complement strand
CCAGGGGCTTACGCCCCTGGCTATTAACTTTCGGCCCGTTGGGCCTGGATTCGTCGGCGCTAAGGTGGGGGTTGAAGTCGACACGCGCGTCAACACCCCTCCCCTAGCCCTTCCCCCTCAAGGGGAGGGGAACGGAGGGATTGAGATATGAACCTCCGCATGGTCGGCTGCACGCATCGGGCCACCAATCTTGATCTTCGCCAGCAGCTTGCCTTCGGCAGCGAGCAATCGGCCGACGCGCTGGCGCGCTGGCGCAAGCGATTTCCCACGACCGAGCTGGCCCTCCTGTCGACGTGCAATCGCGTGGAGCTGTACGCCGCCGGCGACGTGGCCGAAGCGGGGCCGGAGAGCGAAGCGCTGCTCGACGCCCTGCTCGGCTATCACGGCGTCCCGGTGAAGCGAATCGAGGGCCAGGCGGTCGTCCTTACTCAACGCGAAGTCGTGGCCCATTTGTTTCGCGTCGCCGCGAGCCTCGACAGCATGGTGGTGGGCGAGCCGCAGATCCTGGCCCAAGTGAAGCAGTCGTACCAGCGGGCCGCCGACCTTGGCACGGCGGGCTCGTCGCTGCACGACCTGTTTCAATCGGCGCTCCGCGCCGCCCGCCGCGTCCACAACGAGACGGGGCTTCACAAGCATCGGGTAAGCATCCCCAGCGTGGCGATCGCCGATTTCGCCAGCCGCGTGTTCGAGCGGTTCGACGACAAGCACGTGCTGGTCGTCGGCGCCGGCGAGATGGCTGAGGAGACGCTGCGATATCTCAAGGACGCGGGGGCGTCGCAGATTCACGTGGTGAATCGCAATCCGGACCGCGCGCTGGAGTTGTCGCGCCAATGGGCCGGCGTGGCCGTTCCCTGGGAGCGGCTATGGGAAGAGCTTGCCGCGGCGGATCTGGTCATCGGGGCCACCAGCGCGACCGAGCCGATTGTCGCCGCCGGAGAGTTCACTCGTCATGTCGCGGCGACGCGGCAGCAGCGGCCGCTGTTCATGCTCGACCTGGCCGTGCCGCGGAATTTTGAAGCCGCGGTGGGGGATGAGTTGGGCGTGTACCTGTACTCGCTCGACGATCTGGCCGCCGCGTGCGAACGGAACCGCAAGGCGCGCGCCGCCGAGCTGCCGGCCGCCGAGCGGATCGTGTCGGAAGAGACCGACGCCTTCATGGCCGCGGCCCATCGGCGGATGGCGGCGCCGGTGATCACGGGCCTGCGGCGCAACATGGAAGAGCCGAAGCAGGCGGAGCTGGAGCGGCTGTTCAACAAGCTGCCCGATCTCGACGAGCGCCAGCGGGCCGAGATCGGCCAGTTCGCCGACCGGCTGGTGAACAAGCTGTTGCACCCGCCGCTGGAATCGCTGCGCGACGCCGCCCAGGAAGGGCCGCCGCATGGGTTGCTCGATGCGCTGAGAAGGCTCTTCCGGCTGGAAGACTGACGCTCGCATCAACCAACTGCAGCCCCGGGCTCTGCCCGGGGGTTAGCGGGGCGTTGGGGCTTCGGCCCGCGGAGTGGAAAGCGACCTCCGGCCAGAGGCCGGGGCTGCAATCGCCTCAGTCCATATCATCCTCGTCGGACTCGTAGGCGAGCTCGTCCTCGTCGAGGTCGTCGTCCTCGTACTCGTACTCGTCTTCATCTTCATCATCATCGTCGTCGGCGTCTTCATCTTCGTCGTCGACTTCTTCCCACTCGTCCTCTTCGAGCTCCTCTTCGGAGTCCTCCTCGTCGGACTCGTCTTCGTCTTCGTCTTCGTATTCGTACTCGTATTCTTCGTCGTCCTCGACGTCTTCATCCTCGTCGTCGTCTTCGTACTCGAATTCGTCATCATCGTCGTCAGCGGCGACGACGAGCGTCTGCCAGCCTTCGTCGAGCCATTCACCCCACGCGGCGACTTCGTCCTCTTGGATTGCCACGGCGACCTTCCCCCTGGTCATTGTCATCCCCTCAGATAGCGTCAACTGGGACCGCACGATTTGAGTACTCCTAATGAACGAGTCGAGGGTCAAGGGTCGAGAGTCGAGAGCCAGACGAAACAGGCACGCTGCCTTCTGGCTCTAGACCCTCGACTCTCGACTCTCGACCGCCGCTTTAGGCGGCGCTACGAATTTGATCCACTGGCGGCAATTGTTCCAAGCGGCGAAGACCAAAAACTTGCAAGAATTTTCGCGTCGTGCCGTAGAGGAACGGTCGCCCTAACTCCTCGCTTCGCCCGACGATACGCAAAAAGTCGCGTTCCATCAACACGCGCAGGATTTCGCCGCACTGCACGCCCCGAATCGCCTCGATTTCAGCCCGCGTTACGGGTTGCCGATAGGCCGCCACGGCCAGGGTTTCCAGGGCCGGCGGCGAGAGCCGCAGGTCGCCCGAAGGCGCGTGCACTTTCGCGAGCCAATCCGCCAATTGCGGGCGGGTCAGCAATTGCACGCCGCCAGCCACTTCGACCGGCTGCATCGCGCTGCCGCGGTTCCGCATTCGGCGGGCCAGTTCGCGGACCAGCGAGCGGGCCTCGGTGCCATCCGCCAAATCGGCGAGCGCCGCCAGCTTTCTTGAGGGAAGCGGCTCGCGGGTGAGGAACAATATCGCTTCGATGCGGGTCAGCTTTGCCGAGGTGGTCTCCGCAGGGATCGTAGGCGCCGCCTCAGGAGCGACGTTTCGCCGCTCGCCTAACGCAGCGACGTTACGCGGCGCCGAAACCCGCGCCCATGGCCGCGACGCAGCGGCCGAGGGGCTTCCCAATCGCGACGGTAATGACGTCGGACGGTAGAGCATTCTTAATACGGCCCGCGAATCACGCGACTGGGCGCGACTCCGATTAAGGTCATTCTGAGCGGAGCGAAGAATCTAGTGCAGCGCCACAGCCTTCGCTCCGCTCAGAATGACCGCGGATCTTTTCGCGTTCATTCGCGTGATTCGCGGGCAATCTCTGCTACAAGCCCGCACGTTGGCGGTTTGATTGCCATTGCGAAACCTGCGACACAACTTGCGCGACGCTTTCCTGGGGATCGGCGGCGACCGCTTCAAACTGCTGCGTCACGTGGGCGTCGACGCCGATCGGCATCTCGCAGTGGAAGCGATAGAATTTGCCGCTGTCGCCGAACAATTCGAGGTCGTAGGCGACCACGCCAAGCTGCCGCAGGCGGGCCAGCAGCGGCTCGACGCGCTCGGCGAACGTCGGCGGCTTCGCGTCGATGAGCGGCGGCGCTGCGGCTTCGGCTGCGGGCGCGGCGGTTGTGGGCGGCTCGAATGGCGGCGCGGCAATGGCGCGGGCAACATGAAGGTCGGCTTCCGCGGTCGCGACTTCGTTCGCCTGCGGCTTGTTCCACCCGATCGCTTCCTTG
>DASVCM010000337.1:0-4507 GCA_036381635.1 Lacipirellula sp. | reverse complement strand
CCGAACTGCAACCCGGCCGGCACGCGGCGGAAGAGGCCCGCGGTGACAAAGTTCTGCAGGCGGTCTTCGGTCGAGCCGTCGGTAGTGCCCGAGAGCTGACTCTGGACCGACTGGAAGCCAAGCTGGTAGCTGAGCTGCGGGAAGATCAGTCCGACCACGGGCGCCCGGCCGCCGATGTTGAAGCCTTCCTGGAAGCCGAAGTTGTTATCTCCGGCGGCGTTGAAGTCCGGCGAGTCGCGTGGGCCTTTGAACCCATGGACGCCGCCCCAAAAGGTCAGTTCCTTGAACCGCGGCAGGCAGACCGGAAAGCACCAGTAGTCGGGGCCAGGGCTGCCGATGCAGCTACCGCATTCAACGGCGCCGCAATCTGGCTCGCCACAGGCGCAGGAAGGCTCCAGCCCGCAGCCGGGGTCGAGTCCACAGGCTGGCTCCAAGCCGCAGCCGGGCTCGATGCCGCACGCCGGCTCTTCAAAGCCGCACTCCGGTTCGCAGATGCCGCAGGTCGGCTCACCGCAACCGCATGCCGGTTCGACGATGCCGCACGCAGGATCGGCGCAGCCTAGGCAGAAGTCGGAGAACGACGCTTGCTCGACGCTTGGCCGCCGCCGGGATGCGCTGAAGATGGGCTCCTCGTGACCGATGGCCACGAGGCGCGAGTTCTGAACGCGGTCCACGGTGCGGTAGCTCGCCGGCTCCGCCGCATCCTCGCCGGGCTGGGTAAATGCCGGTCTTACCGTCGTCTTGGCCGGAGCTTGGGCGACGCGAGGCGCCTGGCTGAGCGGCTTCGCCACGCGCTGGTGAGTGGCTTGCTTCACCGCTGACGCAGCAGCGGGCTCCGATGGCATCTCAACCGTGGCCGGCGTCGTCGCGGTTTTGGCCTGGTCGCCTGATGTGCTGCGGAACCGCAGCGTGCTGGACGAGGCCGGCGCGGCGCCGGTTCCGGCGCGACTCGGCTTTTGAAAGTGGAGTTGGCCGCCGCCGGACTCCTCGGCGCCAGCGGCAGGCGCGAGGATCAACGATACGGCAAACGAAAGGGCCCAGACCGAACCACGGTTGCAAGACGAGCGGGCGAATTTCATGGATCACGTCCCACGGGGGCTGGTCGTGCGACCGGCCGCCGCCTGGTGCGACGCTTTCCGTTATCGCCCTCCGCCGCGGCGGACAGGGCATAACGCTAGCGTCTCGGCAGCCCCCCCGGGAACCAACGCGTAGAGGAGGTATCGGCAAGCCGTGGACGGTACTTTCAGAAAAATCTGCTTAATCGGAAAATTTTCTCAAGAGTGCATGCATCCCGCCGTTGCCGTGCCCAGTTTTCCCATTTGTTTACCATCGCTCCAGTCCGCCGAAATTCACCTGATTGCGCGACTGTCCAGGAAGGATGCACTCCCATGTGCGAGTCGCTGAGACGCAAATCGCCGCGCAGTGGGCCCGTTACAACAGGGTTAACCGTTAATCGATCAAGCACTTAAGGCGGCCGCGCGATGCTGCCGGTGAACAGAAGTCGACCCGATTTGCCAAGTCAATGTTGCCAGTTCCCGGATTTGTGCTGATACTTGGATTAGAGAAGAGTTCTTTGGAGCGATTCGTGTCACGGGCTCGGTCCCGTGCGACTGGCATCGGCCTTGGTAGGGCCGACCGCCGGAGAAGTTCCCACGCTCTTTGCCAACTTTCGCTCAATAGCGTCTAAGCGCGGCATCTCGGGCGTCACAGCAAGCGACTCTCCTTGCTGACAAGTCGAGCCAACTTCTGGGTTCGACGGTTCCAATCGAGCACGCAGCGCGAAGACTGCTGCGCCGTCGGGAAGCTCTTCGAGTTACTCATCACGCGGCAGCGACGACGCGGTTGTGCATTGGCAAGTGAGCGCGGGGCGTCCCGGTCGCACGAACCATTTGGCTCGTGAAACGCTCCAAAGACTCTAGGCCATCATTCGCAAATTCATTCATCATTCGATCTTCCCATAAAGGTAAGCAGCCCGCGCGCCCTCGCGATCATGAAATCGACCGCGTCAGCGCCGACTGCATGGAGCAAGGCAATGACCAAAGGTAGCGAGATTATTTCGCTCGTCTCCGAGCGACAGGATCGGGATCAGTTCCGCCGCAAGAACTGGGTCGGCACGTTCGAAGAGTATCTCGACATTGTTCGCGAGCGGCCGGAAGTCACGCGCACGGCCTATCAGCGGCTGTACGACATGATCCTGTCGTACGGCGTCGAGGTGTCGGAGCGCAACCGCCAGAAAGACTATCGCTACCGCTTCTTTGACGATCCGGACCATGAGGGCCGCGACGCCGTCTTCGGGCTCCGCGGGCCGCTGCATAACCTGGTGAACGCGCTGAAGAGCGCCGCCTTCGAATATGGCATCGAGAAGCGCGTGCTGCTGCTTCACGGGCCCGTGGGAAGCAGCAAGAGCACCATCGTGCGGCTGCTGAAACAGGGCCTGGAAAAGTATTCGGCCACCGACGCCGGAGCCCTCTATACGCTCGGCTGGGTTGATGAGAACGATTCGGACGAGATCCACTGGTGCCCGATGAACGAGGAGCCGCTTCACATCATTCCCATGCGGTTCCGCGAGGACGTCGCCGCCAACCTGAACGCCGGCCGGGGCGCGGATGATTTCAAGGTTCGCATCCGCGGCGAGCTCGATCCGTTCTGCCGGTTCATGTACCAGCAGCGGCTCAAGAAGTACGACGGCGACTGGACCCGCGTCATTCAGGATGTGCGCATCAAGCGCGTGATCCTCAGCGAGAAGGATCGCGTCGGCATCGGCACGTTCCAGCCCAAGGATGAAAAGAACCAGGACGCTACCGAGCTGACCGGCGACATCAACTACCGCAAGATCGCCGAATACGGCAGCGACAGCGATCCGCGGGCGTTCAATTTCGACGGCGAATTCAATATCGCCAACCGCGGCATTATCGAGTTCGTCGAGGTGCTGAAGCTCGACGTGGCGTTCCTGTACGACCTGCTCGGCGCCAGCCAGGAGCACCGGATTAAGCCGAAAAAGTTCGCCCAGACCGACATTGATGAGGTAATCATCGGCCACACCAACGAGCCGGAATACCGCCGGCTGCAGAACAACGAGTTCATGGAAGCCTTGCGCGATCGGACGGTAAAGATCGACATTCCGTACGTCACGAAGCTGGAGGAAGAGATCCATATCTACGAGAAGGACTACAACCCCAAGAGCGTGCCGGGCAAACATATCGCCCCGCACACGATCGAGATGGCCGCGATGTGGGCCGTACTCACGCGGCTCGAAGAGCCGAAGCACGCGGGGCTGTCGCGGCTGCAGAAGCTGAAGCTGTACAACGGCAAGTCGCTCCCCGGTTTCACCGAAGAGAACATCGCAGAGCTGCGCGACCAGGCTCATTCCGAGGGCCTCGTCGGCATTTCGCCCCGCTATGTGCAGGACAAGATTTCCAACGCCTTGGTGGCTCACCCCGAGGCCCGGTCGATCAATCCGTTCATGGTGCTCAATGAGCTGGAAACCGGATTGAAGCATCACAGCCTTATCACGCACGAGGAGACGAAGCAGCAATACCGCGAGCTGCTCGGCGTGGTGAAGGAAGAGTATACGAACATCGTAAAGAACGAGGTCCAACGGGCGATCGCCGCCGACGAGGCCGCCTTGGCACGACTGTGCGGCAACTACATCGATAACATCAAGGCTTACACCCAGCGCGAGAAGGTCCGCAATACCTTCACTGGCCAATACGAAGAGCCGGATGAGCGCTTGATGCGGTCGATCGAAGAGAAGATCGACATCCCCGACAGCCGCAAGGATGATTTCCGCCGGGAGATCATGAACTACATCGGCGCCTTGTCGATCGACGGCAAGAAGTTCGACTACAAGACCAACGAACGGCTGAACAAGGCGCTGGAGCTCAAGCTGTTTGAGGACCAAAAAGATTCGATCAAGCTGACGAGTCTCGTATCGAACGTGATTGACGCCGAGACGCAGCAGAAGATCGACGTGGTGAAAGGCCGGCTCATTCGTGATTACGGATACGACGAAGAGAGCGCCACCGACGTGCTCAATTATGTGGCGAGCATCTTCGCTCGGGGCGATGTGAAGGAGAAGTAATGCTCGAACCCTGTCACCCCGAGGTCTGCCGAGAGGTCCTGCCGCAAGCTCTTCAAACCGGACTCCTCGGCAGACCTCGGAGCGACATTGACAAAGCTTGCCCATGATGGATATCGAACGCGATCAACGCCGGTTCAAAGAGATCGTCCGCGGACGGATTCGGGGCAACCTGCGGAAGTACATCACGCACGGTGAAATGATCGGCCGCCGCGGCCGCGATCTGGTCAGCATTCCGGTGCCGCAGCTCGACGTCCCGCGGTTCAAGTTCGGCAAGAACGGCTCCGGCGGCGTAGGGCAGGGGGACGGCGACGTCGGCGATCCTGTCGGCAAGCCGGGCCAGGATCCCTCCGGCAGCGGACAAGCCGGCAGCGAGCCAGTCGGCGGGCACCTGCTCGAAGTTGAGATTTCGCTCGATGAGCTCGCCCA
>DASVCM010000336.1:0-8933 GCA_036381635.1 Lacipirellula sp. | reverse complement strand
CTCCCAGGGCCACTAGCGCCGCCACGCCTGCCGCCGCTTGCAGATACTGCTTGGCTGTCGGCGGCGGAACGCTTTTGACGCCATCATCATCGGCGATGGCAGGTCGTTCGCTGTAGCGGCCATGATCCGGAACCGCCGTGGCTTCCCAGGTATCGAGCAAGTTGCGCAACCCTTGCCGCAGTTGGTCGCCGTACATGGGCCGCCCATGGCCGGTCGCGGCTGCTTCCGGTTGCAGCATCGACAGCTCCTCAACCGAGCGCCGCGCCGCGTCCCAGTCCGGCGTGTAATAAGCCGGCGGCCGGCAGACCTGCGCCTTCTGCATGAGCACCGCGAGCATGGATTCTTGCTGCGTCGTTACGAAAGCGTCGCCGGCCAGCAGCGTGCGATCCTCGTCGCGGAACAGCGCCACGTGGCCGGGCGTGTGCCCGGGCGTGGGAATCCACCGCCAGCCGGGCATACCGGGAACCGATCCGTCCTCCGGCAGCACCTGCACCCGGGCGCCAAAGTTGTACGGCCCGCGAGGAAAGAATCGCGACATCAGCGTCATCATGCCGCCGCCGGCCGTTGGATCGGGCGGCGGGTAGCTCGAGCGACCCGTGATGTACGGCAGCTCGCTGCGATGAGCATAGATCGGCGCGTCCCAGTAGTCCGCAAGTTGAGGCAGCCCGCCCACATGGTCGAAGTGGCCATGCGTCAGCACGATTGCCGCGGGCCGCGCCTCGCCGAATCGCTCCCGCGCGGCCGCCGTGATGGCCGGCACGCCAGGCAGGACGCCCGCGTCCACCAGCACCCACTGGCGGTCGGCGGCGCCATGATCGCCGACCAGGTACGCGTTGGCCAGAATCATGTTGACCCGCTGGATGCCGGAAGCTACCTCCGAAGTGGTCGTCCGCCGCCGCACCGTCTCGGCGATCGCACGGGGCAAGGCCAAGGCCCGCTGAGGCAACTGAGACGTTGTTTGTGAACGGCCGTTATGCGTGGACATGGGGGGCCTCGCGATTTGTTGTGCGGCTGAATGAGCGATAGCGCTGGACATGAGGCAGGAATGCAAGCGCCATGCCGCCAACAGACTATTTAGCGTGGGGCTCGCCCCGCGTCCCCGCCGCGAGCGGCGGGGTTAATTGAGCACTTTGCGAAGGGACCGGCCCACCGCCCGGCCATTTGATGCCCGGGCGGCAATGGCGTAAGGTAATGGCGTTCCAAATCCCCTCCCTTGAAGGGAGGGGTTAGGGGAGGGATTGAATACGCGGACGTCGACTCCTACTGAGAACCCCTCACCCAACCACTCCCCTCAGGGGAGAGGAGACTCATCCTCCCGCGGAGAAGCCATGAAATTCGGCATGAACTTGTTGCTGTGGACCGGCCACTTGGACGAATCGATCCTGCCGGTGCTCGATCAGCTTAAATCGATGGGATACGACGGCGTCGAAGTCCCCATGTTTGAGCTCGACGAGGAGTTTTACGCGGGCTGGGGAAAGCGGCTTGATAGCATGGGCCTTCGCCGCACGGCGGTCACCGTTCGCACCGAAGCCGACAACCCGATTAGCTCCGACGCCGCCGTTCGCGCGGCAGGCGTCGCCGCGAACAAACGAGCCCTCGACTGCTGCCAGGCCCTCGGCGCCGAAACGGTCTGCGGGCCGTTCCACTCCGCGCTTGGCTACTTCAGCGGCGCCGGTCCGACCCAGGATGAGTGGAAGTGGGGCGTTGACAGTATGCGGCAGGTCGCCCAGCACGCGGAAAAGGCGGGCGTCACGCTGGCGGTTGAGGCGCTCAATCGCTTCGAGTGCTACTTCCTCAACTGCGCCGCCGACGCCGCGCGGTTCGTCGCCGAGGTGAACCACCCGCGGTGCCGGATGATGTACGACACGTTCCACGCGAACATCGAAGAGAAGAGCGTCGCCAAGGCAATTCAAACGGCCGCGCCCTACCTGGTCCACGTTCACATTTCCGAGAACGATCGCAGTACGCCGGGCCAGGGGGCGGTCCGCTGGGCGGAGAACTTCGATGCGCTGGCCGCCAGCGGCTACGACGGCTGGATGGTGGTCGAAGCCTTCGGCCTGGCGCTGCCGAGCATCGCGGCGGCGACCAAGATTTGGCGCCGGATGTATCAGAGTGAAGAGCAACTCGCCCGCGACGCTCTAGCGTTCATGCGCTCCGAGACGAGTAAGCGCAGTTGAGCGGCATGTTAAGGCCCTCGCGTTCGACTAACGTGATGGCCGAGACAGGCCAAGCTCCGCAGCGCGCTGGAGAAGCTGTTCTCCTTCATCGGAACGCCCCGTCTGTTGGAGCAAATAGCCGAGCGTAAAGACGAGGTCGGGCGAGTCCGGCTGCTTGGCCAGACCGCTGCGAAGCGTCTCCTCGGCTTCATTGAGGCGGCCCGCTTTGATCTGCGCATCCGCAAGGCCGATGCGAGCGTCGGGCACGTTCGGTTTCAGCGCGACGGCTTCGCGAAACGCCTTCTCGGCGGCGGCGTGATGCCCGAGCGCCAGCAGTGCGTCGCCTAGCTGCAAACGGGCCTGAAAGTGCTTCGGGTCGAGATCGACGGCTTCGCGCAGCGGGCCAAGGGCGGCGCTAGCGTCGCCGCGCTGGAGCGACTCCAGCCCCGTGCGGTAATGTTCGTCCGCGTCGATTTCCGCCAACTGCCGCGAGATGGCTTTTGCTTCGGGAACCTCGGGCGTCAAGTCTGCAAGCGCGGCGAGCATGCGGCGATCAGTCAGGCCTTCCTCGCCGGCCCCGCGAGCTTGATAGCGGCGTTCCGCCGCGACCAGTGCCACGGCGATCGAGATCAGCGCCAGCCATTTGCCCGCATGAATCATGCTTGGCACGAGGCGGTCGACCGTCGGCAGGCTTACATCATCGACAAGGTTCTCGCGGGTCTTTCGCTCGCTCACCTTCCAAATAAAGCCGTCATAGTAAAAGTGCAAGATCGACGACGTAACGAACAGCGCGATCAGCCCCTGTCTGGCGTCGGCCAGGTCGCTGCTGAACATCCGGTCGCCCGCATGCGAGGTGAAAAAGCGGATCGCACTGTAGGCGCCAATCGCCGCCAGGTACAGGCCGAGCATCGTTGCCCGATCGCGGAACATGAAGCCCAGCGGTCCGAATCGCTCTCCGGCACGCGCGAACAATCGCCGGTTGTAGACCCACACAATCGCGTTGTACTGCACGGCGTGGTAGATCTCGAACATCGCGATGCCAATCAGCACATTGGTCGAGAGCCGCCCGCAGTACCAATAGAACCAGCCCGTGGCTGCGGCCAGCAGCAGCTTCACGCCGTTGACGGGGCGGTTGCTTCGCCAGCGGTTAATTAAGTGGCCTGCATAGGCGAGCAGTACTGCGCCGCCGGCGAGGCCGACAACCCAGCGCACGGCGCCAAGCGCCTCCGGTCCAAATAGCGGCAGTCCTGTCTGCCACATGGCGCTCGCAACGCCGAACATGCGCGTATCGCTGAAGACGACGCCGGCGGTGAACATCGCCAGGCACAACGCATGATCAAGCCGGGCGGTCAGGCGATCGTTCTCGCCACGGCGCAGGTCGTAGATCCGCATGAACCCGTAGGTTTGCATCAACCCGTGCCACGTGCCCCAGACGAGCAGGATCAGCTCCAGGCCGTGGAGATGGGTCCACGGCAAGCCCAGGGTTTCCGCCATCGCCTGCGGCGGCGTGAATAACAACGCCAGGAGAAACACCAGCGGCGGTGCAAGCAGGAACCGCCAGCGATACCGGACGAATAGTTCCCGGTCGCCATACGACCGCATGAACCCGGGCAGGTGATGCCCGAGCGATGCAAAGGCGATGACAGCCAGGTAGATCTGCTCCGGCGAGAGCCAGCGGCGCGCGGCAATCAGCACCGCTGGGACGATCAACAGCGGCGTTAGGACCAAGTACGTCAGGTCCCATGCCGGGGAGATGACCCAGGTGCGCCGTTTTACAGTTTCGGGAGTCGCTGTAGACGCCATTTGGTCACGCCAGTCGGGCAGGATACAAAACGTCTGTAGGAGCGGTCTCCGACCGCGATGGCGGCCTGCCAAAATTACATCGGTAGGTCATGGACGAGAAATCGGCCCGCCGCGGCGGGCCTCCTACAAGTATGGCACTACGGCTGGTTCCGTCATCTCGGACCGACCGCTAAATTGGGCCAAGTTCTCCGGAAAGCGAGGCGGACGCCGCCTCTTGTCATTCCGAGGTCCCCCGAGGAATCTAGCCGGACCCCTCGGCGGACCGTGGGGTGAAAGGGGTTCAACGAACCCGCTGCCCCGGCGGGGCCTTTTATTTGGATTTTCGCATCCCGGTTGTTTATGCTGGAGTGGGTCGCCGTAACCGCCGCGGGAGGGTCTCGCGGTAGGCGGCTCAGGCTCCTTTTTGCGCTCCATCGACCGCCATGAATCGCTCCGCCAACGCTCTGATCGCCCTGTTGTTTCTGTCGGCCGAACTCGCCGGTCCGCTCGCCCTTGTCCGCGGCGAAACGAAAGCGGCGGTGCAGCCCGAGGAGCTGGAACTGTTCGACGCCATGCAGAGCGGCGAGGTCGAAGCGACGTTCGTAGCGCGGAACTCCAAGCAGGGCAACATCGTTCTTAAGAACAAGACCAATAAGCCCCTGTCGGTGAGAATTCCCGACGCCTTCATTGGCGTACCGCTCGCGCAGTTCGGCGGCGGCGGCATGGGCGGCGGCGGCTTCGGCGGCGGCGGCGGCGGTCAGCAATCGGTTGGCGGCGGGGGCGGAGGTCGCGGCGGTCGCGGCGGCGGCGGCCGCGGCGGACGCGGCGGTGGCGGGTTCAACATCCAGCCGGAGAAGATCGTCCGCGTACCGGTCCCCTTGCTCTGCATGGATCATGGCTTGGAAGAGCCCAATTCGGCCAATCCCTACGCGATTCGGCCGATCGAAAACTACGTCAAGGACCCCGCGGTCATCGAGATCATCGCGCGATACGGGGCCGGCGAACTCCCAACCGGCGCTGCGCAGGCCGCCGTGTGGCATGCCAACAGCGGCGTAAGCTGGAACGAGCTGGCTTCCAAGCTCACCGGCACCAAGCGGAACCGCAATCGCGCCCCTTATTTCAGCGGCGACGAGATCCGCGGCGCCATGGCGATTGTCGCTCATGCTCGGCAACTGACCGCCGGCGAGGAGGTAGAGCCGCGTCCGTTCAAGCTGCCCGGCGAGCAGGATGCCGCCCAAGAAGATCCCGGCAAGATCGTATCCCCCGGCGAAATCGAATCGCCGGGTGAAGAGAGCGCCGAGAAGCCGGAAGTTAAGCCCGAGGCGGTGGAGCCGGTTGAGGCCGAAACCGAAGCCGCCTAAGCCGCGGCCTTGAGCCCGCTGCGCAGGTCGGCGAGCAACCGCTGAATCTCCTGCTGATACTCGCACCGCTGCGATTCCCAGCGGCGCTGCTCTGTCTCGTAGTGCCGTTGCTGCGCGTCGAGATCGGCCTCGCGGGCAACCAGCCGTGCAGCCCGCTCTTCAATTTCCTTCTCGCGTAGCTCTGCCCAACGCTGCAACTGCTGCCGTTGGTCCTGCACCCCGGCGAGCTGCTCGGCCAGAGCGTGTCGGACCGTCTCCAGTTCGCCTCGTTGGCGCCGGACTTCGTCGGACTCCAGACGGAAGTGGTCGGTCAGTCGCGTGCGGAGCTGCGTGATGGATCGCGTGAGCGCCGCCGGCGCTAAGACGCCTTGCAGCTGCAGCCAGGTTTCCTCCATGGCCAGCCGCATCTCCAGTGCTTCGCGTTGCGTGTGGCGAAGCTGCTCGGCGATTCGCTCCAGGGCCTGCTCGCGCTGATCGAGCTCTGCGTCCCGGCGGTCGAGTTGCTGCTGCCGCTCGGCAAACTTCGCTTGGGCCTCTTGGGCCTGAGCCGCCTCGGCGCGGCGCTGCCGCGTCACCTGGTTTTCAAAGACAAGCCGATCGTGCTCCAGCTCCCGCTGCGACGCGTCGAGCTGCATCTGCCGCTCGGCGAGCATAGCCTCGGCGCTGTCGAGATAGTTCGCCCGCATGGCTAGCGCGCCGGCCAGCTCCTCGACTTCGCTCATCTTCTGCTCGACGACGCCAAGTCGCTCAAAACGCTCGAGCGCGGTCTCGATTTCGCGCTGGCGGTATTCCAGGCGTTTTTCCTCAGCCGTGAGCGTGCTGGCGCGCTCCTCTTGGGCGTGCCGTTGCTGCTGGAGTTCGGCTCGTTGAAATTCGATTTCTCCCGCCTGCTCCGCCAGCCGCCGCTCGTACTCGGCGAGCTTCGCCTCCTGGGCAATCTGCCGTGTTTCACGATTGGCTAGTTCCGTCTGCCTGGCGTCGAGCGCGAGCCGTTCGTGGCTCGCCCGCTCGTGCTCGACGTAAATCTTGGCCTCGCGCTGATCGAGCTCGCGCTGACGAAGTTCGCACTTTTGGCGAGCCTGGTCGAGCTCCTGCTGCCGCGAACGGCAGGCGGCCGCCTCGAGGTCGAGCGAGTCCAGCTTCGTCTGTTGCTCTTTGAGCGAGATCTCCAGCTCGATTTCCTGCGCCGCGACGGCCCGCTCCCGCTGGGCGGCGTCCTTGAGCCGCTCGGCCACTTCGTCCGCTTGATCCAACTGTGCGACGGCCGTTGCCTGGCGTTCAGTAAGCTGCTGCTCCCGGGCGCCAAGCTTTTGTTCGAGTTCGCCAAGTTCGGTTTCGCGCTGGTCGATCCACAGGCGGGCGTTGCGGATGCGCGTATCGAACTCGGCCTCCTGCGAATTCAACCGCGACTCACGGCGATCGACCTCGGCGAGCCGCTGCTGGAGCAGTTCCGCCAGTTCGGCGGCATGTTGAGCCAGCATTTCTGGCGAAGCCGCCAGGGGCTCGTCGGCTTCCTCGCCAGGCCAGGCCGGCAAGTTGCTGGACTGGAGATCTTCGTCCCCCGATTCAGCCCCGACATGCCCGGCCGACGCGGACGCCAGAACGCGTGCCGTGCGCGGCGCCGCCGGGCTGCCCGCCCGCCGTACGCCATGCGCCGGATCGACGCGGACTTCCCGCAGCGGCTGGGGCGAGTCGTCGTCCAAGTCCCGTCGTTCGCTCGCCATGGATGACCAATGCCAAGTGCCGGATCGGGCGCGCACGGGCGTACGACCCCTACGACCCGCAAAGATTGCCTATAAGGTCCAATCGGCGCGCGGCGGCGGCAAAGTTTGGCCGAATTGCCAGGGAGATGAGAACTGCGGGGCGGCTGATAGCACTGACGGCGTCAAGCCTGTCCTCCCTAGCGAGTAATGTCATCCTGAGCGAAGCGAAGAATCTAGCGTAATGCCAGATTCTTCGCTCTGCTCAGAATGACTCCATCGCGTCTCGTTTTCTTACGCAGGCTGCAGCACCTGGATATGGATGCCCGTGACGATATCGCGAACCATCTCGCGATAGCGGGCCATATGAGGCGCCTTCAGATGGGCTTCGAGAGCTTCGACGTTCGCCCACTTCTCGATAACAGTCACGATATTCGGCCGCGGCTCGGCGGAAACGTCGGTGGCGATATCGATGGCCGGGCCATACTCGATGCAGCCGTCTTCGTCTCGGACGAGCTTGATGATTCGCCGGAACTCCTCAATGAAGGCGCCGCGTTTGCCTTCGGCGACCTCGATGGTGGCGATAACGTGGATCATGGCGAGAATCTGAGTTCAGACGAATAGTTGTTAGAAAAGCGACCGTGGATCTCGCGGGTCGCGCGGTTAAGCAGTGGAACCTTCTTCTTTATCCGCGCAATCCGCGAAATCCGCGGTTGTTTCTTCGTTTGACGCGCCGAAACGACTTAGCCTTTAGCGGCGTCGAGGGCCTGCTGCAGCCGGGTCTTCGGCTGGACGCCGACGAAGCGATCGACCACTTCGCCGCTCTTAAACACCATCAGCGTCGGAATGCTGCTGACGCCGTAGTTCTGGGCGGACTCGCGAGCGTCGTCGACGTTCACCTTGACGACCTTTGCCGAGCCGGCGTTCTCCCCGGCAAGCTGCTCGACCACCGGGGCAATCTGCCGGCACGGGCCGCACCAGGGGGCCCAGAAGTCGACGAGCACGACCTGATCGCTCTCGAGGACTTCGGCGTTGAAATTCGTGTCGTTGATCTCTTGAACCGCGGCCATCTCTTCATCCTCCGTTGTGTCGTCGGCCGCGACCGGCTGGATCGGCAAGCGCGGCGGGCAATTCTCGATTATACGGCCTTGTAATACGCTCGCGAAGCGGTGGTTGTTCACCCCGCGCCAGGGAAGCCGCGATTGTGCCGATTTGCCTCCAGGCTGTCAAACGCCCGATGTACTCGCCCGATGCACCCGGTCACCCCGAGGTCCGCCGAGGGGTCCGGCTAGATTCCTTGGCGGCCCTCGGAATGACGTGACGGCAACAAAGCTTTCACGCTGGTCCCTCTCGCGGAGCGAGAGGGCTACAATAGGCGCATCCGCCCAGCCCCCACGCCGCCGCAGCGGCTGATGATCAGACATTGGAGGACTCGCCATGGTTCGTACGCCCAGCACGATGTTGCCGCTTGGCACACAGGCCCCGAACTTTCGCCTGATGAATGTAGACGGCCGCGAGCTGGGGCTGGATGACTTCGCCGATGCGCCGGCGTTACTTGTCATCTTCATGTGCAATCACTGCCCCTTCGTCATTCACGTCTCCGAGGAGTTGGCCAGGCTGACCCGCGAATACATGGGCCGCGGCGTTGCCGTCGTCGGCGTCAATTCGAACGACGTCGCCAAGCACCCGGCCGACTCGCCCGAACAAATGGTTGCCGAGGTCGAGAACCGCGGCTACGAGTTCCCCTATCTATATGATGAAACGCAGGAAGTGGCCCACGCTTATCGTGCCGCGTGCACGCCGGACTTCTTTCTGTTCGACGGCGAGCGGCGATTGGTCTATCGCGGCCAGATGGACGACAGCCGCCCGGACAGCGGCATTCCGGTCACCGGGAAAGACCTGCGGCGTGCGCTCGATGCGGTCCTCGCCGGAGA
>DASVCM010000335.1:0-4636 GCA_036381635.1 Lacipirellula sp. | reverse complement strand
TATAGAACTGGCTGTCAAAGTGCGATATGTCCCACGACTGGAAGCCAGGCTGAACAGGAGATGCGGGCCCGGGCCCTGATCCGTTGCCGGTTACTGACGTGTCGATATCGATGGCGATGTTGAGGGGCGCGGCGCGGAGCGTGGCGCTCGAAAGTGTTGAAGCCAACAACAAGATCAAGAGCGTCGCGCACGGACGGGGCATGGAGGGCGTCTCCGGAGGAGGTCGAGGGAGGCTTCAGGATACTATGCCTGGCGGCGGGTTGCATCGTTTTTTGTCGGCAGCGCACCCAGGGTGTCCGGTCGGCGGCGGAAATCATGGGCTACGATGTCTAACGCCTTCGGCGTATTGCGAGGGCTTTGATGGGTTCCCGCTGCGCGGCGAACCCATCCTACCAACTACCACCTACGCGGCAGGGGCGGTTGTTGCTTAACGGCGATCGATGGCGCACCATAGGGGTTCTGGATGGAACTGTTTTGGATCATCGATCCGGCGACAACGTATTCGGGGGCGGCAATGAAGGCGTCAATATGCAGTGTTCGGGCGATTGCAGTGGTCGCGGCATCTCTATTCGGATTTCTTGCCGTCGCGGGAGTTGAGCGGGCGTCGGCCGCGGCGCCGGAGAGGCCGAATGTTGTCATTATCTTTATTGACGACCTGGGATACGCCGACATTGGGCCGTTCGGGGCGACGGCTTACCCGACGCCGAATCTCGATCGGATGGCGGCGGAGGGGCGGAAGTTTACGGATTTTCATACGTCGTCGGCGGTTTGTTCGGCGTCGCGGGCCGGGCTGTTGACGGGGTGCTACCACGAGCGGGTGAGCATCGTCGGCGCCCTGCGGCCGAATTCGCCGCATGGTATCAATTCGGATGAATTGACGCTGGCCGAGGTTTGTAAGCAGAAGGGCTACGCGACGGCGGTTTATGACAAGTGGCATCTGGGCGACCGGAAGAAGTTTCTGCCGCTGCAGCATGGGTTCGATGAGTACTACGGGCTGCCGTACTCGAACGATATGTGGCCGCGCGGGCACCGGGGCGAGGTGCTGGGGCCGGACGCCGGCCGGCGGAAGGAGTACCCGCCGCTGCGGATGTTTGAAGGGAACGAGGTGGTCGACCAGAAGGTGACGCCCGAGGACCAGACGCAACTCACCAAGGAGTACACGCGGCGGGCGGTTGATTTTATCGATCGGCATCGCGACGAGCCGTTCTTCTTGTATGTGCCCCACTCGATGATGCATGTGCCGCTCTATGTGTCGAAGGAGTTCGAGGGGAAGAGCGGCGCCGGGTTGTGGGGCGATGCGATGATGGAGGTCGATTGGTCGGTGGGCCAGATTCTGGAGGCGCTGAAGCGGAACGGCGTCGACGAGAAGACGCTGGTCGTGTTCACTTCGGATAACGGGCCGTGGCTGAACTTCGGCGATCATGGCGGCTCGGCGGGGCCGCTGCGCGAAGGGAAGGGAACGATGTGGGAAGGGGGCTGCCGGGTCCCTTGTGTGATGCGGTTTCCGGGGCAGATACCCGCGGGAAGCACTTGCGATGCGCTGAGTGCGACGCTCGACCTGTTGCCGACCGTGGCCGGGCTGCTGGACGTGACATTGCCCGAGGGGCGGACCATCGACGGCCGCGACATCTGGCCGCTGATGACGGGCGGTCCGGAGGTGAAGACGCCGCACGAGTACTTTTATTGTTACTACGACCACGAGCTGCGCGGCATTCGTGATGAGCGCTGGAAGCTGATGCTGCCGCATAAGTCGCGGACGCTCAACGGCCGCGAGGGGGGGCGCGGCGGGTATCCGGTGCACTATGACACGGAGCAAGTGGAGCTGGCGCTGTACGACCTGGACGCCGACGTCGGCGAGACGACCAACGTGGCGGACGAGCACCCGGAGGTGGTGGCGCGACTGAAGGCGGCGGCGGAGGCGGCCCGCGCGGATCTGGGCGACAGCCTCACCGGGGTGAAGGGGAAGAACGTGCGACCGGCGGGGGTGCGTGGGGAGCGCGGGCGGACGCCGCAGGCGGGGAGTTGAGGAGCGGCGATTTGGCGCCGCCGCTTTGCGGCGGGGTCGCGGGGCGAGCCCCGCGGCTAAATGCTGTTTTTAACACGCCGACGCATCTCCGTATGCGTCGTACTGCCGGCGGGGGCTGGCTACGTTAGAATGCGATTTCTGTGTGCCTGTTCTCGTTCCTTCTCGCCGGACCCGTTATGCCTTTGTATCACTGCCTGGCTGTACTACTGCTCGCGGCGGTTGCAGCGCTTCCTGTGCGGGGGGCTCAGGATCGGCCCAACATTGTCTTTCTGTTTTCCGACGATCATGCGTATCAATCGGTGAGCGCGTATGGGCATGGGCTGAACGTGACGCCGCATATCGATCGGCTGGCCAAGGAGGGAATGCGGTTCGACCGGTGCTACGTGACCAACTCGCTGTGCGGTCCGAGCCGGGCGTGCATTTTGACCGGCAAGTACAGCCACAAGAACGGCTTCTACTCGAACCGCAGCCGCTTCGACGGCGGTCAGCAGACGTTTCCGAAGCTGCTGCAGAAGGCGGGTTATCAGACGGCGCTCATCGGCAAGTGGCACCTGGTGAGCCGGCCGACGGGGTTTGATCACTGGGAGATTTTGCCCGGGCAGGGTCGGTACTACAGTCCGCAGTTCACCACGGCGGAGACGTTCGGCAAGAAGCCCGATCGCGTCGCCGAGCCGGGCTACGTGACCGACGTGATCACCGACAAGGCGCTCCACTGGCTTCGCGAGCAGCGTGACGCGGATCGGCCGTTCATGATCATGATCCAGCACAAGTCGCCCCACCGCGAGTGGTCGCCGGGGCCGGAGCATGTGGCTGACTTCACGGGCGTGAAGATCCCGGAGCCGGCGACATTGTTCGACGACTACGCCAACCGCGCCGATGCGGCGCGGATGGCGACGATGCGGATCTCGGACCTGAGGCTCGACACCGACTTGAAGCTGTTCACCGAGGAGGACCCGCGCGGCAAGCGCATGTTCCGCCTGATGGACGGCGAGCAGAAGGCCGCGTGGGTCGCCGCTTATGAGGAGGAGAACGAGGAATTCCGCAACTCGCCGCCGGAGGGGGAAGAACTGATCCGCTGGAAGTATCAGCGGTTTATCAAGGACTATCTGCGGACGGTGCAGTCGGTGGACGACAACGTGGGCCGGGTGCTGGATTATCTCGACCAGGCGGGGCTGGCGGACAGCACGGTCGTCGTCTACGCGAGCGATCAGGGCTTTTACCTGGGCGAGCACGGCTGGTTCGACAAGCGGTTCATGTACGAGCAGTCGCTGCGGACGCCGTTTCTGGTGCGCTGGCCGGGAGTGACGAAGCCGGGGTCGATTGAGGGGCGGATCGTTTCGAACCTCGACTTTGCGGAGACGTTTCTGGATGTGGCGGGCGTCGAGGTTCCGGCCGACATGCAGGGCCGCAGTCTCGTGCCGATCCTCGCCGGCTCGCCGCCGGAGGATTGGCGAACGAGTTTTTACTACCACTATTACGAGGGGCCGCCGGCGGAGCATGCGGTGGCTGAGCATTACGGCGTGACCGACGGCCGGTATAAGCTGATCCACTATTACAAGCTGGGTCAGTGGGAGCTGTTCGATCTGGTGACCGATCCGCATGAGATGAACAGCGTGTACGGGCAGCCCGACTACGCCGCGCCGCGGCAGCGGCTGGAGGAGGAGCTGGCTCGGCTGCGGAGCGAACTGGAAGTGACGAGCGACGACCCGCCGCCGCGAAGAAAAGGGGCGAATGGGTAAGAGAGCCAAGAAAGCGGTCGCCGCGCGCTCCGAGCAGCGGCGGCGGTTCGAGCACTCGCTCCACCCGCACACGCGGCCGGGGACGATTATCGTTCCGCCGGACGCGCTGCCGCCGGTCATCCATGTGACGTGCTATGGGCCGGACCAACTGGTCGAGAAGCACAACGTGACAGTCCACCAGCTAGCCGAGCTGCGCGGCAAGCACCCGGTGATGTGGATCGAGGCGACCGGTTTCGGCGACGCGGACGTGATCCGCGACGTGGGGGAGCTGCTGTCGCTGCATCACCTGTCGCTGGAGGACATGGTGACGATCCCGCAGCGCTCGAAGATCGAGGATTTTCCGACGCATCTGTTCGCGACGACGCAGATTCCGTCGTTTCAGGAAGAGCTGTCCACTGAGCAGGTGAGCCTCTTCGTCGGCAAGGGATTTGTCCTGTCGTGGCGCGAGCGGCCGGGGAACTGCTTTCAGGTGGTGCACAAACGGCTGCAGGTGGCGCGCGGCACGACCCGCAGCTCGGGAGTCGATTACCTGTTTTACGCGCTGCTCGACGCGGTGATCGACTCATACTTTCCCGTGCTGGAGCGGGTGGGCGAGGTGTTCGACGATCTCGACGAGCGGGTCGAGGAAGCGGAAGTTGATCAGAGCGTCATCGCGATGATGCGCGGCCTGCGGCATGACGTTCGCAACTTGCGGCGGATCGTGTGGCCGCTGCGGGATGCGATCGACGATCTGGTGCGCAGCCCGCCGATGATGATCTCCGACGAGATGCTGATCCACTTCCGCGATTGCCATGATCACACGGTGCAGATCATGGATACGCTGGAGAACTATCGCGACGCGGGGTCAGATCTGCGAGATTATCACGCGACG